>JAFYZX010000044.1 GCA_017548505.1 Bacteroidales bacterium
CAGCACCAGAAGAAGAATGGCCACGATATCCTCGCAGATAAGAGCCCCGAAAACCAGTTGGGAGGATTTCTTTCCGCCGATTTTAAGGTCGTCGAAAGTCTTGATAATGATTGACGTGGAAGAAATGGAGAGCATAGCCCCGACAAAGAGAGCTGTTATGGTCTCCCATCCGAAAATCTTGGCAATCAGGAAGCCCATGCAGAACATCACCACAGCTTCCGAAAGCACTGTGGTGGTTCCGGGACCGCCCACTTTCTTGAGTTGCTTGAAACTGAACTCCAGACCAAGCCCGAAGAGAAGGAAAATCACGCCGATCTTTCCCCAGAACTCCACGCTGGCCACTTCTGTTGCTGTGGGCACCCATCCGATATAAGGGCCCGTAAGAATTCCCGCCACTATGTAACCCAGGACAAGAGGCTGCTTTAGCGCCTTGAATATGATAGTGACCACGCCCGCCACCACAAGTATCAGGGCAAGGTCCAGAAGCATAGGGTTAATGGCAGAAGTCATCGCTATTCAGTGTATCCAGGTCTTCCCAGCAGCCTGTAGAGATTGTTCTTGTAAACGTCAACCGCCGGCTGGTCAAACGGATTCACTCCCAGCATATAAGCGCTTATGGCACAGGAGAATTCAAAGAAGTAGAAGAGCTGTCCCATATTCCACTCGTCTATCTTTTCCATCTCTATGTAGATGTTTGGAACGTTGCCGCTGGTATGGGCCATGCGGGTTCCCTTCTCCGCCATAAAGTTGATATCCTCCAGTGTCTTTCCCACCAGATAGTCCAGACCGTCCAAATTGTCAGTGGATTTTGGAACAAACACCTCAACCTCCTTGCTTCCGGCCAGGATGGAAGTCTCGAACATTGTCCTCTCGCCGTCCTGAATGTACTGGCCAACGGAATGCAGGTCCGTGGTAAAGTCAAGCGTGGCCGGAAACAGGCCCTTGAGCTGCTTTCCCTCGCTCTCCGCAAAGAGCTGCTTTAGCCACTCTCCCAGATACTTGAGCTTTGGATGATAATTTACAAAGACCTCTATTTTCTTGCCGCACCTGTACATAATGTTCCTCAGCGACGCGTAAATCAGGGCCGGATTGCTCTCTTCTTTCTTCATAAGGTTTTCACGCGCCTCAGCAGCACCGCCAAGGAAAGCATTTATGTCGAAACCTGCAACCGCAATCGGCAGAAGCCCCACCGCGGTCAGCACTGAATAGCGGCCTCCCACATTGGAAGGCAGGCTCAGCGATGTGTAACCGTATTTCTCGCTCATCGCCCTGAGGGCACCGTTTCTCTCATCGGTGACGGTAACAATCCTTCTTCTTGTATCCTCGGCTCCAAACCTCTTGAGCATATCCATCCTGAGGATCCTGAAGGCCAGTGCAGGCTCTATGGTTGTCCCCGATTTTGATATGACAATCAATCCGTATGACTTCTTTTTAAGGTATCCCAAAAGGTCAGACATATAGTCTTCCGAGAGCGAATAACCTGCAAATACTATGTGCGGGGAATTCCTCTCTCCGGCACTTGCAAAACTGTGGGAGAAGGCCTCCAGGGCGCATTTTGCACCGAGGAAGGAGCCGCCGATTCCCACCACAACCACCACATCCATCGTCCCGAGCCAGCGGCTGGCAATCAGACGGCAGTCCGCCAGCAGCCGCTCCGGAGTGTTTACCGGAAGGTCCAGCCATCCGGTCATATTCCCGCCCGGGCCGCTTCCGGAAAGAAGGGTATCATAGGCAGCCATGGCGCTTCCCATAGCATTCTTGAAATCCTCAGGCCCTATGAAGGGCTCTATCATCTCTGTATGAATTTTCAGCATAAGCCAGTAATTCTAATATAGTTTCTCGCTCAGTCTCTTGAAGACGTAAGCCGGATATTTTTCCTCGTGAAGTATCTCGTAAACAGCCTCGGCTATAGGCATTTCCACTCTGTATTTCTTGTTGATGCGGTTAATTGCGGCACTTGCGTAATAGCCTTCAGCCACCATATTCATCTCCACCTGCGCGTTCTTTACGGAATAGCCCTTTCCTATCATGCTTCCGAATGTGCGGTTGCGGCTGAACTGGCTGTATCCGGTAACCAGAAGGTCTCCAAGATACGGGGAAGTGAGAATGTTGCGTTTCTTGTCCGGATGCGATGCGTTCAGGAACTCGGTCATCTCCTTGAAGGAACTTGTCATAAGCACAGACAGGAAATTGTCTCCGTAACCCAGCCCGTGGGCGATTCCGGCAGCAATGGCGTAGATGTTCTTGAGTGCGGCGGCGTATTCCACTCCGTAGATGTCCGTTCCAGGCATAGTCCTTACGTAATCGCACTCGAAGAAATCGCAGAGAGCCTTGGCGTTTGCCGCGTATTTGCTTGTAAACGTGAGATATGAAAGCCTTTCCATACCAACCTCCTCAGCATGGCAAGGGCCGCTTACAACCCCTATCCTGTCGTATGGGATGCCGTGAACCTGGTTAAAGTACTCCGCGATTGTCCTGTCTCCCACAAAGCCCTTGATGGCTGAGATGACAAACTTGTCATCCAGGGAAACCGTCAGTTTCTCCATCACCCCAAGGAAATAGGCGCTCGGGATGCAGAACACCAGAACATCCGCATTGCTGACCACTGCGTTGATGTCTGTAGACATGAACAGGCGGTCCGGCTCCAGAATTACTGAGCTCAGATAGACCTTGTTGCGGTGGTTTTTCATAACGCGGTCTATGTTCTTCTGGTCTCTGATGAACCAGGAAATCTTCTCCTGGTGGTTCATAAGCAGCTTTACCAGAGCCGTGGCCCAGCTGCCGCTTCCCACCATCGCGAACTTCAGGTTCCTTTTTCCAAGAATCGATTCCATATACTAAGTTTTGTTTTCTTCTGCATAAACGCTCGCCTGGGCAAAAGCCATAGCGTCGCACCTTTCGTTTTCCGGATGTCCGGCATGGCCCTTAAGCCAGTGGAAGTGAAGGTCATATCCCTTGCTGACCTCAACATATTCCAGCCACAGGTCCTCGTTCTTCTTTTTCTTTTTGTTCTTGTCTCTGAAGCCGTTAGCCAGCCATCCCGCAAGCCATCCTTCCTCTATGGCCTTTACCACGTAAGAGGAATCAGACCAGATATGAACTGTGGCCTTCTTCCATTTGATTGCCTTAAGACCCTCTATCACAGCGGTAAGCTCCATACGGTTGTTTGTGGTAAGGGCCTCTCCGCCGCTGATTTCCTTGCGCATCTGTCCGCATACCAGCACGGCACCCCAGCCACCCGGTCCGGGATTTCCACGGGAAGACCCGTCTGTGTAAAGGTATATCGGAGGGCGTTTTTCTGCCATATACTATTCTGTTTCGGATTCCGCTTCAGACGCAGAGCCGCGGCGGTCTTCGTTTCCCGGTATCTGGGCCGTCATCGGGTTGGCGTGTATCTCCTTAAAGTGTTCCCTGTTACGGTAAATGTCTATAGCCAGGTAAATCGCCGAGAGCATGGAGCGAGGATTTGCCTTGTTCTGCCCGGCAATGTCAAATGCCGTTCCGTGGTCCGGGGAAGTCCTGATTACAGGAAGGCCTGCCGTGTAGTTGACGCCCGAATCAAAACTGAGCGTCTTGAACGGTATCAGCCCCTGGTCGTGGTACATCGTAAGCACAGCGTCGTACTTGCCCTGGAGCGTAGCGGCAAAGAATCCGTCCGGAGGAAAAGGCCCGAAGGTGTCTATACCCTCCGCATTGGCCTCCTTGATGGCAGGGATAATAACATTCTGCTCCTCGTCGCCGAGAAGACCCCTGTCCCCGGCGTGCGGATTCAGGCCCAGCACTGCAATCTTCGGCCTCTCAATGCGGAAATCTTCCTTGAGGGAATCGTTCATCAGCCTCAGTTTGCTCATTATAAGCTCCTTGGTAATGGAGGAAGACACATCCTTCAGAGGAATGTGCATCGTTACCACACCAACCCTCAGGGTATCCGAGCACATGAACATCAGTCCGTCCTTTGCACCGAAAGTCTCTATCAGATATCCCGTATGGCCGGCGTACTTGAAATGTTCCAGCGTAACCCCCTTCTTGCTGAAAGGAGCTGTCACAATGACGTCTATATACCCTGCCTTGGCTTCCTGAACCGCCTTCTCCAGAGAAGCAATCGCTGCCTTGGCACTCTCGTGCGTGAGCTTGCCCGGTTCTATCGGAAGATCGTCCCCCACACAGTTGACAATGTTCACCCTCTTTGGATGGGCATCCTTTGCGGAAGATATCAGATTAGTGTTAATGTTTTCAGTTTCAGGTATTTGCTTACGGTAATATCCGAAAGCCTTTGAGGAGCCGTAAACCACCGGAGTAAAAAGTTCCAGCACATTGGCATTGGAAAGAGCCTTGATGATAACCTCATAGCCGATTCCGTTGCTGTCTCCCTGCGTAATTCCGATTACAAGTTTCTGTTTCATAATAAGGTGCAATTTACAAAAAATATGCGTTAACAACTCTTGCAATTTCTTCAAAGTGCTTGTAATTTTGCAAAGACGGAAAACTCAAGGGTATGGACATTCTGGACACCGACATAAAATATCTTCCGGGCATAGGCCCGAAGCGTGCGGAACTGCTCGCCAAGGAAATCGGTGTGCATACCTACAGGGACATGCTCTATTATTTCCCGTTCCGCTGGATAGACAAGAGCAAGGTTTATCCCATCAGCGATGTTATTTCCAGTGCAGACCTTGAAAACGAGGATTCCACATCCGCCGCATACGTCCAGATCAGGGGCGTAATCTCCAGAATGGAGATGGTGGGCGCCATAAAGGGCCGTGCCGTCAAGGGCAAGACCAGGCTTGTAGCCTATATGCAGGATGCTACCGGCACTATGGAACTGGTCTTTTTCAGCGGCCTTAAATGGATTACGGACAAGCTGAAGAAGGGAGAGGAATACATCGCCTTCGGCAAGCCAACCGTTTTCAACGGCAAAGTCAATCTTGTCCATCCGGAGATTTACCCTCCATCCCAGGCCGTAACCTACGGAGCCGGTTCAATGGCCGGCATCTACTCAATGACCGAGAAGATGAAAAACGGCGGGTTCGGCATCAAGGCCATAACCAAGGTGGAAAGCATCCTTCTGGAAAAAGTCAGCGGCCACATACGGGAAACCCTGCCTCAGCACCTGATCGAAAGCAAGCGGCTCTGCCCTCTGGAAAAGGCCCTCAAGAACATACATTTCCCTGCTGATAACCAGGCACTTGAAGAAGCCCAGAGAAGGCTCAAGTTCGAGGAGCTTTTCTATCTCCAGCTCAGCCTTCTCAAGCAGAAAAACGCCCGTCTGAGCAAAGGCAGCGGAATCATTATGAGCAAGGTCGGCGACAATTTCAACCTCTGCTACCAGTCTTTGCCATATCCCCTTACAGGCGCCCAGAAGCGCGTCATCAAGGAGATGCGGGAAGATATGCGCAGCGGCAAGCAGATGAACCGCCTTCTCCAGGGAGACGTGGGCAGCGGCAAGACTCTCGTGGCCGTGCTCCTGGCCCTGATCGCCGTGGACAACGGTTACCAGGCCTGCATAATGGCACCTACAGAAGTCCTTGCCCAGCAGCATCTTGCAAGCATATCCAAATTCTTGAAAGCCACTCCGGTAACCATTGCCCTCCTTACCGGCAGCACCAAGGCCAGGGAAAGGAAAAAGATACTCGGCGACCTGGAAAACGGATCGCTGAACATCATAGTTGGCACTCACGCCCTGATAGAGGACAGGGTAAAGTTCCACGCCCTGGGCCTTGCCATAATAGACGAGCAGCACCGCTTTGGAGTTGACCAGCGCAGCCGCCTCTGGAGCAAGAACGACGATGCCCGGGCGGAAAGCCTCGCCCCGCACATTATGGTGATGACCGCAACACCTATCCCGAGAACCCTGGCGATGACACTATACGGAGACCTGGATGTCAGCATAATAGACGAGATGCCTCCGGGACGCACTCCTGTTGTCACATCCCACGCCTGGGAAAGCCAGAGACGGCAGGTTTTTGACTTTATGCGCTCCCAGATAGACGCGGGACGGCAGGTGTTCGTGGTATATCCTCTCATAAAGGAAAGCGAGAAGATGGACTACGAGAACCTCGAGGCCGGCTATATGCGCATCATAGAAGAGTTCAAGACCCCGCAATACATAACAGCCGTAGTCCACGGCAAGATGAAACCTGAAGACAAGGCAATCGATATGAACCTCTTTGCTTCGGGAAGAGCACATATTCTAGTGGCTACCAGCGTGATAGAAGTTGGAGTGGATGTTCCTAACGCTTCCGTTATGGTCATAGAGAGCGCGGAAAGGTTCGGCCTGAGCCAGCTCCACCAGCTCCGCGGACGTGTCGGAAGAGGCGCCGCCAAGAGTTATTGCATTCTCATGAGCGGATACAAGCTCAGCAAGGAAAGCCGCAAGCGCCTGGAACTTATGTGCAAAACCACAGACGGATTCCTGCTCGCGGAGGAGGATATGAAGATGAGGGGGCCCGGAGACCTGGAGGGCACATCGCAGAGCGGCCTTGCCATAGACCTGCACATCGCCTCCCTTTACAGAGACGGCAGATACCTCGACATGGCCCGCCGCACCGCCCTGGAAATCCTGGACAACGATCCTCTGCTGGAAAAACCTGAAAACAAACTGCTTGCAACCCAACTCAAAATCCTCCGCAAACAAGGCAAGGATATCAAGGACTACTCTGCGATTTCATAAAGCATTTTTTATTAAATTTGTATGATTATCACGAAAAATAACCACCATTATGGATACTAAAGAGAAATTCGTCATCACCGTTGCCCGCGAGGTTGGCTCTGGCGGACATACCGTTGGCCGCAAACTTGCCCAGAGGCTCGGCGTCCACTACAGCGACAAGGAACTGATCCGCAATCTCAGGGAGAAATTCAACCTTACCACCTACTCCATAGAGAAACTCAAGGGAGAAAAGAAAAGCTGGCTGGCTGACTTTATGAACCTGGTAGCTCCAGTGCCTAAGCGAGAACTGATTATGGATACCGACAGCAGGTTTGTCCAGGATCTGCGCGGAGACGTTACAACAGACGATATCTTCAGGGCAGAGTCTGAAATCCTTAACGCTATTGCCGATGAGGACTCCTGCGTAATTGCCGGAAGAAGCGGATTCTTTGTTCTTAAAGACAGGCCTAACAAACTGGACGTTTTCATCACCGCTTCCAGGGAAAACCGCATCCAGAGAATTGTCCGCAAGCAGCATTTGACCGAGACCGAGGCAGAAACCATTATGGATTCCATAGACCAGTCAAGAGACAACTATGTAAAGCGCTATACCGGAAAGAGCCGCTACGACGCCCGAAACTACGACCTTGTAATCAATGCGGACAACCATACTGAAGACGAAATCGTAGATATTATACTTTCATACATACATACATAAAATGAACACAAAAGGCATATTCTCCATATCGCTGATAGCAGCCATTATCCTGGCAACTTCCTGCGGCAAAAGCCACAAGGAAGTTCCTGTAACAGACATTGAATTCAATCCGAACAAGATGGAGATTTTCACCGGCCAGATCCTGCCGGTAACCGTAACCACTGTTCCGGAGAACGCCACCAACACCGGAGAGCTCCAGGTTAACTCCAGCAAGCCGGATATCGCCACCTTTGAAAACGGCAAGGTAACGGGAGTCAAGGCCGGAAGCGCCAACCTCGTGGCCACCTGCGGAGCAGTCAAGAAAACAGCCTCCGTAAAGGTTTACTGGACAATGACCAAGACCGGCACTTCCTACCCTATCAAGCTGGCCACCGGCTACAAGATCTACGATTCCCCTGGAGTGGTCAACTACTACGATGTGGACTTCTCTGACGGCACAGAGCATTTCCGCATGACTGTGCTGGACAAGGATCTTGGCAAGAAGCTGGACGTTTCCAAGCCTAACCCTTCCCTCGACGAATACGACTCCTGCTTCCTCTGCTCCGTGCGCAACAACAACGAGAACGACATAACCATCTACCTGAGCAGAGACAAAGCCCCTGTCATCAGAAACGAGATGTGGGAAACCCTGCCTATAACCGCCACAGGCTACTACAGCCTCCAGTTCGTTACCGGCAAAGGCTATGTTGCAGACATAGACGTTTCCCTGAGCAACGGCCAGATTTGGAAGATGCACTACGAGGGCCCTATCACCACCAAGAACGAGGGCAACTACTAGACAGCCAAGAAACAAAAGAATGGGCAGCAGGCAGGACTTTGTAGATTACATAGTGGAGCAATGCTCCAGAGCCGGACACATTGCCGCCAAGAAGATGATGGGAGACTATTGCCTGTACTGCAACGGCAAAGTGGTAGGCCTGATTTGCGACAATTGCCTCTACCTTAAACCGGTAGAGGCCCTAAAGCCAAAACTCATAGAGATAATCCCGAAAAGCCCCTACCCAGGGGCCAAACCCCACTTTGCCATCGAACACATAGACGACAAAGCCTACCTCTCAGACCTCGTCCAGACTGTCTACCACAACCTATAGCATTAGCCAATTGACTCCCTTCTAAAATGGCAGTATTTATTATACCATCGATTCTTCTCGGGAGTATCAATTTTATCATATTCGCTGATAATGCAACCGGTAAAGAGATCGGTCCCCATCTCCTCTATTACATCCAATAGTTCAAGGTCTTTAGTGTAATACTCAGGAATAGCCTTTCGGCCGAGTAACGTTCCAATGATGTTCCCGCAGACAGCCCCTGTAGAATCACTGTCCCCGGAATGGTTGACAGCACTCACTATGGCATCCTCAAAACTGTCTTTATGCTTCAACGCACTGTAAACGGCAATTGCAAGAGCTTCATGCCCCGTCCAGCCACCTCCTATTCTTTCTATCGCGATATGATCCGGCAGGTCTGTAGTGGAAAGATTCTCAGCAACAGATAGAATCTCCTGAAGCCGCTTCACATCCTTCGGCCACAGCTCCCCGTAAATTTTTCCGTCCTCTCCAGAATAAATCTCCGGCAACCTTTCCGCCGCCTTTTCCACAACCTGACACAGCCCGTCCCCTTCATCTGCAGCACCACTCATAATCTGCATGAGAATGTCATTCAGCACCGCAGACGGAAGAAACCCTAACGGATGCTTGTGAGTAATCCTGGCAGCCTCGGCAGCCACCATATCGCAGAAATCAAGCTTCCCGTCAGCATACGAGTGAAGATAAGACAAAATGGCTATCGGAGCAGTCCTCATCACTCCCCCGCATCCGCAACTGTCATTCACAACTTCCTTCTCCGCTTCCAGATCCTTAAGCGCAGTCAGACAGGTAATTCCCGGACTCCTTTGTGAATACAGTTCCGGAACATCCATTAGCCAGGAATCAACCCGGCATTCACTCTTGCGACATTTCCATTCCTGGGTATGCAGCCAATCCAGATACGTATAACGGCAATAGGTATCGAGCCGCCCCATTATTCCCCTCATATACGAACGTGTCATTCCCAGAAGAATCCCCGCCCCCGTAAAAAGAGCCATCTGGGTATCATCCGAAATCAGTGCCTTTCCTGAAGCAGAGGATGATGAAGATGAGGAAGACAAACAATATCTTGTTATGCCCCGAGGACCAAACATGCGCTCTATTTCCGGCCACTGTGTAAACTCCACAGGATATCCCAGAGCATCTCCCACCGCTCCCCCTACAATGCATCCAAGAGCCCGGTCCTTCTTTATGCTATTACCACGTTCCATATTCACAACAAGGTTAGAAAACTAGTTAATTAGCCAGCAAGCACTATCGCCGGAGCTATATTAAGCCTTGAAGATATAACCCTCGCCTGTTCATATGTGGGATTAACTTTCCCTGAAAGAATGGCACTCAATCGCGGAGCAGTCATTCCAAGCATTGCCGCCAATTCCTTCTGAGTAATATTATACTCAGCCAACCGGGCATTAATAGTATCTGATAACGAAGGAGTTTCTATCGGAAAACGTTCCTTTTCATATTCTTCTACAAGTTCTGAAAGAATATCCAGTTCCACAAGACGAGGATCATCGGCAGGAGTATCCTCTCCTGTCTCAAAGAAAAGAGCATCAATCCTTTTCATTATAGCCGCATACTGCTGCTCGTTTTTAATCTGTGCCATATAAATCCTCCTATATATTTGAAACATCTATCTTAATATATTCATCATGAGTCCCCACAAATCGGATATAAACCAGTTCCGGTATAAACTTCACAGCTACCACTAACCTGTAACGATTCCCTTTTATATTAAAAACATATCGTTGGTTTCCAACATAATCAACGGAATTAAAGTCATTTCTGATATCAGCAAGAGATTTCCAATGTGCACTGCAAGTCTTTACATACCACTCGCTCAAAGGCTGTTTGGTTTCTGCATGCACAGTCCAGAAATCTCTCAATGCGGATATTGCTATCACCCTCATACGCCACAAATTTAAAAATTACTGAATTAATAACAAAATTATTTTAAAAATAATAGTATTTTCATCGCCTACTGCAAATCTACCGCCCCATCCTTCCCGTTTCCAAACCAAACTGTAAATTCGTTGACCTTACAATTCTGGAATCGTCAAAATCTTTGTCCGGGCGGACAAAGAAATCCCCCGTACAATCTTAAGAATGTACCACAAAACCCTATAAAACAGTTTAAAACCGGGAATGAATTTTTCTCAGCGATAAAAAAACGCCTACTCCCCGAAGATCTCCGTCAGCTCACCTGTAGCGGAATCTATAACAAACCCTCTGACCACTATATCAGACGGCATCAGAGGATGAGTCTTTATAACCTCCACGGTCCGAATAACAGACGCACGGACATCGTGAAATCCCTCCAGCCACTCATTAAGATCCACATCAGTCCTGTCAAACGCAGAAGCCTCAATTCCCCGGGCAAGCATCTCCTCCCTGAAATTCCCAAAGCTCATATTGCAGGCCCCGCAGCTAGTATGAGCCACCACCATAATCTCCACTACTCCAAGTTCATACACCGCCACAATCAGGCTTCTCATCGCCGAGTCCCACAAAGACGGCACCACCGCCCCCGCATTCTTTATGATCTTGGCATCCCCGTTCTTCAGCCCCAGCGCCTCCTGCAGCAGCACGCTAAGCCTCGTATCCATACAGCTCAACACCGCCAGCCCCATAGCAGGATACTTGTCTGTCAGATGTTTCTCATACCCCCGCCCCTCAACAAACTCCCTGTTGAACGCCAATACTTTGTCTATATTCCCCATAGCAAATACTTTTTTTACTAAAACTGTTAACACTCATCTTCCTCGTTTGCAAACCGAACGATAAAGGTTTATCTAAGCTATTTTTGAATAATGACCCAATGTCCAGCACTTGTATTGCCCTCGCGAATCAAAACACCCATCTTCTGCATGGCTGCAAGGTCGCGCTCAATAGTTCTCTTAACTACCGACATTTCTTGTGCAGACACAAAGGGATTCTCTCTAATTAGATTTATTATTTCCGTCTGTCTGTCAGTTAATTGAACTTGCGACAGACTTACGTCATTACTTACGACATCTCTGGGAACATTTGTCATCTGCACAAACTTCGTCCGTTCTATGGTCCACACCCCAACAGCACCATTAACAAAAAGATACGTTTCATATAGATTAACCTATGTATATTAACAAAAATCATCAAAGACATCACCACCAGTCCATTCTTTTCCAAGAGCTAAGGTGAAATACTTCAAACCTCCTTCTTCTTTAAAAAAGGAATGTTTATTCTCGTGAATATAAAAACCATCCTCCAATGTTATACGAGATAAAGCCCAAGGCTTTACAGCTTCTTCGTCTTTATATGTAAGCACATATATCGAATCATCTTTAGGATTGTATCCATAGTCTAAAACAATACCCCCATCGCCGTACTTTGTTCTTGAATACACCTTCCCCTTCTGAAGATTTGCCAAATACAAATCTAATGATTTCTTCTTTTCAGAAGGGCATAACAAAAACTCTGTTGGAGTTTTCCAATTAAGCTGCTTAGCTCCAGGAGTTAAAGAATCTTAAAGCGAATATTCATCGGGAATTGATTCTTTTGGGGATATATCTTTGAAAATCCACTCTCCTATTCCCTTTCCACTTGAATGTGCCTTAGAATCTTCTTCAGCCCATCGAGATACATTTCTTTTGCATTTTGCTGCTTCTTCTTTAGATGCAATATAAAAATCCAGATAATCTGCTTTCTCTCTGTGTTCCATGGCATTTCTGATCATTTTCGACATTTCCTTCGGAAAAATCTCGGTTTTAACATAATTTTGATTAAAATAACTAATCAC
>JAFYZX010000045.1 GCA_017548505.1 Bacteroidales bacterium
CTGATGGGCAAATTGTTCAGCAATGGTTCCGGCAATATCTTCACCCATCTGCTGATGGGTATGATAATCGCGATTCTGGTAATCGCTCCATTCGCCTGCCTTGCCTGCGCCAGAAGGAAGAGGGCTGAAGAGAAAAACCAGACAGATATAAGACCATAAAAGAAATATATATTAAACGATAAAACTCAAGAATTATGTTAGCCAATCAGTGGAAAAAGAACGCTATCAGCGTAATGGACCAGATCGAGGCAACTCAGATGGACCAGATCAGAAAAGTTGCAGAAGTAATGGCAGACTGCCTTCAGGCGGGCCATCTCATCCATACATTCGGATGCGGACACGCAAATCTTCCGATTGAGGAGATGTATCCTAGGATCGGCGGTTTCGTAGGCTTCCATCCCCTTTGCGAGCTTCCGCTTACTTTCTTCACCCACATCAACGGTGAGATGGGTATCAACCAGTTCCTCTGGCTGGAGAGGGCAGAGGGTTACGGCAAGGCCATAATGAGCAGCTGGAACTTCCATAAGGACGACCTCGTATGGCTTTTCTCACATACAGGAATCAACGCCGTTAACATTGACGTTGCTCTCGAAGCCCAGAGAATGGGAATGAAGGTTATCGCCTACGGATCTGCAGGACAGACAGGTGCAAAGGTTCCACGCCACAGCTGCGGCAAGAATCTCTTCCAGATTGCAGACTATGTTGTGGACAGTTGCTGCCCGCTCCAGGATGCAAGCGTAGATCTCAAGAACCATTTCGACAAGATTGGTCCTCTTTCCACAATGGCCTTTGTGACAACAGTCTGGATGACTATCTGCACCGTTGCCGAGATCCTGGCAGACCGCGGAGTGAAACTTTACATCCATCCATCTCACAACGTTCCTGGCGACACTACAGCTCACGAGAGGCTGGATGCCGCCCTTGCAGAGTACCGCAAGAGAGTTGCCGGAGTATAAATGATGAGCAGGTTTTTTCTAACGATTCTATCAGCGGCAATCATTTGTCTGTCTACAACTTC
This sequence comes from Bacteroidales bacterium, assembly GCA_017548505.1. Taxonomy (GTDB): domain Bacteria; phylum Bacteroidota; class Bacteroidia; order Bacteroidales; family UBA932; genus Egerieousia. Next base: position 1,019 of record JAFYZX010000045.1, read on the forward strand.
TGCCCCTGCACAGGACAAGGACTCAGTCCGGCACAGGGCGCAGGTAGAGGAGGCACTTTCCAAAATGTCTGTAAGGCAGAAAGTCGGGCAGCTGTTTGTCGTCGAGATATGCCGCAATCCAAGTCCTGAGACAAGAGCCTACCAGGATTCCCTGGCTGGTTATTACGGCCTTGGAAATTTAATCCTTATGGGTGGCTCCATCCACCATTTCCTTCAGAGGATGGATGAACTCAATTCACTCTCCCGGATTCCGATAATGGTTGCTGTGGATGGCGAATGGGGTGCCGCGATGAGGTTCAATGAATACCTTCATTATCCAAGGCAGGGACAATTGTCCAGAATAGAAAAAGGAGCCGAGAAGCTTTTATACAAAATGGGCCGCAATGTCGGCAGGGAGTTAAAGGACGTTAACGTGATGGTCAATTATGCTCCTGTGGCGGACGTGAGCCCGCATTATACCGATTACCCGTCTCTTAGGATATTTAGCAATGACCCGCGGCAGGTTGCCTCTCTCTCTACTTCCTATATGAAGGGTATGCAGGACGCGGGCATATATGCCTGCGGCAAGCATTATCCGGGCCACGGCGGAACAAGGGTTGATTCCCATTTTGCCCTGCCGGTAATTATGAATTCCCGCGCCCATATTGATTCGTTTGACTTTGTGCCTTTCCGCGATTTGATAGATAACGGTGTGGAAATGATTATGCTGGCCCATATTGCAGTGCCTGACATTGATCCGAGCGGTGTGCCTATGTCCATCTCAAGTACCCTTATCAACGATGTTCTTAAAGGAGAGCAGGGGTTCAAGGGAGTGGTTATCACAGATGCCATCGCCATGGCGGGCCTTACCAACGAGAACCGCACACCTGTCGAAGCCGTCATGGCTGTTTTCAAGTCCGGTTCGGACATGATCCTGATGCCGGACGAGCCGATAAAGTGCATCGAGGCACTGACAAAGGCGGTTGAATCGGGAGAACTTTCAGTGGAAGAACTCGACAACAAAGTCAGGAAAGTCCTGATGCTCAAGGCTCGGGCCGGATATCTCGAAGAAGGCTACAATCCGCACGTCAAGAACCTTGACCGCAAGATTGCCGCTGCCAGAAGAAGAGATTTCCGCCTGATCAAGAAGATGCGGCGTCTGATGATGAAGTCCACCAAGCCATACCCTGACCTCAAACCAAGTGGAGAGGATGTTACGCTGATATTCGACAAAGCCGGCAAATAACACTAATAACAACGATATGTATTCCAAGTTCGATATAACAACGGCCAGATACGGTGATGTAAAAGACATGCATTACCATCTTGCAATTTTGCCTTGGGGCAGCACTGAACCTCATAATCTGCATCTTCCTTACTGCACGGATATGCTTCACGCCCAGGCCGTTGCCTTTGAGGCAGCGGAAAAGGCCGCAATGAACGGAGTCAACGCAATGGTTCTCCCGGGCATTCCTCTGGGCAGCCAGAATCCCGGCCAGATAGAGCTCCCTTTTTGCATCCACGCATCGCAGAGGACACAGATTGCCGTTCTGGAAGACATTGTGGAGTCTCTTAAGAAGCAGGGGATCAACAAGCTCCTTATAATGAACGGCCACGGCGGCAACAACTTCAAGGGCATGATCAGGGATATAATGATAAAGAACCCCGGCTTTCTGATTACGGTCGTTGCCTGGTTCTCCATCCTACCGCTTAAAGACTTCTTCGAGGAAAAGATCGACGATCACGGCGGAGAGCAGGAAACCTGTGTGATGCTTCACTACTATCCTGAACTAGTGAACCTTAACCAGGCTGGAGATGGCCATCACAACGACTTCAAGATTGAAGGCCTCAACGATAAAACCGCATGGGCTCCAAGGGACTGGGCCCATACCACAAAAGATACCGGAGTAGGCAATCCAAAGAAAGCTACAGCCGAGAAAGGCAAACGCTACATCGAGGCCGTAATGGAGAGAATCGTGAAATTCATCACCGATTTCGCCCTGAATGATTCTTTGTATTGACAATTAGCGGATTTTTACTATCTTCGCACGCTGAATTCAGCCGGTGGGCTGATCTACAAATATTGTTAAACGACTAATTAGTATTTATTTATTATGAACGAAGAAATCAAAAACATTGAGAACGAGGAAGTTGAAATTCCCGTTTCAAAGACTGAAGAGACTGTAGAGTCTTTCAGAGAAGAAGCACCTGCTGCTCCGGTAGCAAGGAAAAGAAGAAGCAACGCTTCAATCGATCCTGCAAAGTTTGACTGGGACGCATTCGAGAACAATGTTCCTTCAAGCGAGAGCAAGGACGAACTTGAGAAGAAGTACAGCGAGAGTCTTTCAAAGATCGCTGAGAATGAAGTTATCGAGGGTACAGTAACCGGTCTGACTGCAAAAGAGGTTATTGTAAACGTAGGCTACAAGAGCGAGGGTGTTATCCAGAGAAATGAATTCAGGTACAATCCTGACCTTAAAGTCGGCGACAAGGTTGATGTCCTGGTTGAGAATCCGGAAGACAAGAAAGGTCAGTTGATTCTTTCACATAAGAAGGCTTGCTCACTCAAGTCTTGGGACAGAGTGAACGAGGCATTCGAGAAGAACGAAATCGTAAAGGGCTTTATCAAGGCTCGCACAAAGGGCGGTATGATCGTAGACGTATTTGGAATCGAGGCCTTCCTGCCAGGTTCCCAGATAGACGTGAAGCCTATCCGCGACTACGACGTATTTGTAGAGAAGACCATGGAATTCAAGGTTGTAAAGATCAACCAGGACTTCCGCAACGTGGTTCTCTCA
>JAFYZX010000046.1 GCA_017548505.1 Bacteroidales bacterium
GCTGCTGCAAGAAGGAGGAGAAGTAAAAGGTCTTTTCCTTTGATTGAAAAAGGCAGGAAGTATTCTTCCTGCCTTTCTTTATTATATTGACTTAAAGCTTATTAGTCAGCGACAACCATATATCTGGAGAAATCGAAGAATACTGTCTTTACAGCTCCGGACGAATCCTTGAATGTTACCTTGTCTACAAAGTCAGGGCTCAATTCCTTGCTGGAAATGCTCACGGCCTTAAAATAAGCGCTCAGTATCTGGAATTCGTCGGTAACGTGATTTACCCTGATGGCATTGTCGGCACTCAGGCCGTCTCCGCATGCCAGGAATATGGCTTTAACAAGATTAACGTAATTCTTCTGGTATTGAGTGCTTTCTTTTTCCTTGCCGAGCACATCCGCCAGATTCATGAGTTCAAAAAGCGTCTGGAGAGATGTAGGATCCCTCCTGAGCTCTCCCTGAAGAGCCTTATATGCTTCTTCGTACTTCTTCAGGTTCATAAGAGAATCGGCCGTATTGCTAGAATAATTAGGCTTATAGGCTTCAGTAAAAGTATAGCCGTAATAGAGCATTGTATATTCATCCATCGAGAGAGGCTGTCCCACCAGATAGGAAGTGACAATCTTGTTGAACTCGGCGCGATTATCCGCCATATAGTTCCTGACTTCTGAATAGAAAGCGTCGTTCTGGGCTATCGCGCTGTTGCCGGCAAGCAGCAGGCCAAGAGCCAAAGCAATGGTTTTAATCTTGTTCATAATTTCTGCAATTAAAGTTGAGGACCGGCAGCTACCAGAGCCTTGCCCTCCTCGTTGGTTGTGAACTTGGTGAAGTTCTTTATGAAGCGGGATGCCAGATCCTTTGCCTTCTCTTCCCACTGGCAAGAGCAAGCGTAGGTGTCTCTCGGATCCAGAATCTCAGTTGCAACTCCCGGAAGTTCAGTAGGAACCTCAAAGTTGAAGTAAGGAATCTTCTTGGTAGGGGCCTTGTCAATGGAGCCTTCCAGGATGGCGTTGATTATTCCTCTGGTATCCTTGATGGAGATTCTTTTTCCGGTTCCGTTCCATCCGGTGTTAACCAGATAGGCCTTTGCTCCAACATTTTCCATTCTCTTTACCAGTTCCTGGCCGTACTTGGTAGGATGCAGAGACAGGAACGCCGCTCCGAAGCAAGCGGAGAAGGTAGGGGTAGGTTCTGTGATGCCTCTTTCGGTTCCGGCACGCTTTGCAGTAAATCCTGAGAGGAAGTAGTACTTGGTCTGCTCCGGGGTAAGGATGGAAACCGGTGGAAGCACTCCGAAAGCATCAGCTGAAAGGAAGATCACCTTCTTTGCGGCAGGAGCCTTGCTGATTGGCTTCACGATGTTGGAAATGTGATAGATAGGGTAGCTTACCCTGGTGTTCTCGGTTACGCTCTTGTCAGAGAAATCTATCATTCCCTTCTCGTCTACGGTTACGTTCTCAAGGAGTGCGTCTCTCTTGATTGCACCGTAAATCTCAGGTTCAGCATTGCGGTCAAGGTTGATGACCTTGGCATAGCAGCCGCCCTCAAAGTTGAAGATTCCGTCGTCGTCCCAGCCGTGCTCATCGTCACCGATAAGTGCCCTTCTCTCGTCTGTGGAAAGGGTGGTCTTGCCGGTTCCGCTAAGGCCGAAGAATATTGCGGTCTCGCCCTTCTCGTTGGTGTTGGCCGAGCAGTGCATTGCCGCAATGCCCTGGAGAGGAAGCAGATAGTTCATATAGGAGAACATACCCTTCTTCATCTCGCCGCCGTACCAGGTATTGAGGATGATTTCCATTTTCTCAGTGATGTTGAAAACAACTGCTGTTTCTGAGTTAAGACCCAGTTCCTTGTAGTTTTCAACCTTAGCCTTGGAAGCGGTAAGTACCACGAAATCAGGCTCTCCAAAGTTTGCAAGTTCCTCCTCGGTAGGGCGGATGAACATATTGCGTACAAAGTGGGCCTGCCATGCAACTTCCATAATGAACCTTACCTTGATCCTGGTATTTGCGTTTGCTCCGCAGAATCCGTCCACTACATAGAGTTTCTTGTCGCTGAGCTCCTCTCTTGCCAGTTTCTTCAGTTCTTCCCAGGTAGCCTGGCTGCAAGGCTTGTTGTCGTTCTTGTATTCGTCTGAAGTCCACCAGATTGTGTCCTTGCTCTTCTCGTCCATTACCCAGAACTTGTCCTTAGGGCTTCTTCCGGTATAGATTCCTGTCATCACGTTAACGGCTCCCAGTTCGGTGAGCTGTCCCTTGTCATATCCTGTAAGTTCAGGCCTCATTTCCTCCTTGAAAAGAAGCTCGTATGAAGGATTGTAAATGATTTCCTTAACACCGGTAATACCGTACTTTGAAAGATCTATCTGTGTCATATCGATGATTTGATTAATTAATTCTTTTTGCCGCCGCAAAGATAACCTTTTTCCTCTATTGCTGTTCCTTTACGAACTTTTCTCCGTTCCACCTGTAGACATTCGCGTCAGGGTCCTTTCTCATCTCCCAGAACTGCTCCAGCCATTTGTATTTGCCGTTTTCATCAGGTTCTATGTATTCACCGTAAGAAAGGGGATGGAGCTTAACCTTCACAATGCCGTCTTCCGGAGAAAATATATACTCTAGAATGCCGCGAGGGTTTTCCTTATACAGATTCTCCAGCCTTGCAAGGACATCATCCTGCCCCCGGCGCTCTTCAGGATCTACTACCAGATCCAGGAATTCCGGGACAGGCATATCGTTTTCGACCTTGCTGATTGTACCATCCTTGTAATTATAGAAACTGTACTCATATTCTCCTCCCTGGCCTTCCGCAGCTTCTATATGCTGCAACACTGCCAGGAAACTACCGTCCTTTTTGGGATAGCAGTATACAGACTCTTCTATCATATATCCTTCAGCCTCGCTAAGGTCTCCGGCATAATAACTCAATGTGCAGTCTTCAGGGCATACGTACTCCTTACCGTCATTAACAAGCAGTTTCCACACTTGGAAAGCCACCGGTTCGGTAATTTTCGGCATCACGTATGCTTCCTTCTGAGGTTCAACGTTCTGAACAGCCGTGACATTGGCCGTGTCTGCGGGATTTTCATTATTCTGTGCCGTCTGATTGCTTTTGCAACCAAGAATCAGTAAACATGAAATCGCAGATAAAAGGATTGTCTTTTTCATGATAAACAGCATTATTTGTGTAAATTTAAGAAATATATTCTGATTTTGCGCAGAATAGCTTTTTGCTAAATTTGCATCAAATATGCCTGATATGGGAAAGCATCATTTTTCAGAAACCGTAAAGCAGTTGGTTGTTAGCATTATAGCCACTGTCATTTCTATTATCCTCACTTTTGGAGTGGCGCATTTGGTGGAGAAAAACCGCCAGAAGGAAAAACGCCGCCAGATGTCAATGATGGTAATCCACGATATAGACGAATCCATCGGCAATATAAAGAACCTTCTCAAGAACGAGGAGAGCGGATGGGAAGCAACCAGATACTGCATGGACCATAAAGATAACCTGAAGGCCGTTTCAAAAGA
>JAFYZX010000047.1 GCA_017548505.1 Bacteroidales bacterium
CCTGCATTTATGATTGCCTCACAGCTTGGTGCAACTGTCGATTTTGCAAATGGAACTTTAGCTTCTACACATTGCGGTACATATATGGAAGTTGGAACAGACGGAACACGCTATGTTGGATGGAGGCTTCCCACCGAACAGGAGATTGATTTTATTATTAATTATCAAAAGACTGATAACCCTGCGTATAACTCGACTCTTACGCCTGTTCTTACAGGTTATGGTTATTGGGCACTTAGTGGAGTTCAGAAGTACACCACATATCCTAGTTCTGCAGGATCCAATCGTGTGCGTTGTGTGAGGGATTTGACATTGGAAGAGATAAAGAAACTAAATGGAGATAATTAGAATCGCTGAGGAAAGAAATGAAGCGTTATCTGAAATATATTGTGGTTTTGACAGTGGCTCTTTTTACGGGGCTTCTGGCAGGTTGCTCTGAAAAAGAGCTGAACGCACCTGAAGTGCCGGAGGCTGACCCGTCTGTGCTCCTGAGCGGGAAGGATATGCCTATGCGCCTGGGTTTCAATCTTGTGGGAGAAAAGCCCAATGCAAAGACCAAGGCCAGCATTGTGGGAGGAGATGAGGACCCGACAGATTTTGTAAAGACCATTACAATGCTTTGCTTTACCAAGGAGGGTATTTATCTTGGATATAGGAGAGGTGAACTTGTTGGTACCGAGCACGCTTTTTCAGACCATATCAACTGTTACGGAAGAGATCTGTTTACAGGCTCTATTCCTGCCAATACCACAAGGATTCATTTCCTGGCTAATGCAGAAGGACATATTCCTGGGTTTGACAAGACGGGTACGCTGGAGAGCGTTCTTATGAGAAGCGTTTTGGTTTCCAGCGGGGTGAATGACCGCAGGGTGATTTATTGGGGATTCCATAAGGAGGAAACTACAGCCGCCATGAAAGAATGGCTCAGTCAGATGATTGTTACTCCTAATCCGTCAGATCCTACCAAAAATGATACGACGTATGTAAAGAGGGACGGAAGTCTTGTTCACTTGATAAGAGACAGGGCAAGGGTTAGGTTTGGAACAATGAGCGATGATCCGGAGGATCCTTCCACACCAAGTGGAAACGACTACAGAATAATGCAGATAGACTGGCTGATTTCCAACGGTCTCAACAGAGGTTTCATAGCTCCTTACAATGCAAGTGCTGCAGACCACTATGCAGGTTATATAAACGATAATACCCTTGCAATTGACGAGAATCGACATTCTCCATATAATCTCAGCGATGCGGCCCGATATACTGCAGATGACGAAAGCCAGATGATAACTGTTTACAAGTGGGATGAGGATAACGGAGTGCCGGTGTATTATCATGACGATATATCAAAAATGCTATTCCTGTTTGAAGACCAGAATAACGCAGATAATCCGCCTAAGCTCATTCTTAAGGTAAAATACAAGAAAGACTATCAAAGTTCAAGCACTTCAGACACGGTGACAAAGTATCACACACTTATGCTTCTGGACAAGGACAATCAGCCGTTGAAAATTCTGAGGAACCATAGTTTTGTGGTTAACATCCACTCTATGCCGTGGAAAGGTATTGGGCATACGACCTTTGCCCAGGCTGTGTCAACTACGGAATATGAGAATAACCGTACTGTAACTATTGACGATAATGTGGATGATATAACAGACGGAAAATATGAGCTCAGCATAATTGGAGGAACAAGCAAGATCTACCAAAGTGGGGTTAATACTCTACAGACCATTGCATTTGAGTTCAAGCCCACTGATGTGAACCCCGGTAGCACAGAATGGCACAATCTGATGGACACGGTTACGAAAAAAGGTTTCAAGATTAACTGGGAAGAAGCTCCGGATGCTTCTTTTGCAGCAAACGATGTACAGATTGCAACTTGGAGCAACGCCACAGGACAGGGAACCATAACTTTCACTCTTGGTACAACCATAAATGCAGCCCTCCAGCAAGGAGTCATCAATCTCCAGAATATGCAGACCACTCTTTCCAGAAAGCTGCGTATATACACTATTACAAATTTCAGCCTATTGCCTGAAGGAAGTACGGTTGTGACGTTAGAAAGAGATGGAACCAATACCAGAGACGTTAACGGTGAACCCTGCCCTACATACAAGATGGCCATCAGGATTCCTGGAGACTATCCTGCCGGACTGTATCCGGTTAGGATAAGGATGGCAACTACAACGTTGAATCCGTTTAGGTATGTTGTTGGAACAACGGGAGATACTGACATCAGTGTGGAGATGGCCGGAACTGAGAACGGGAATACTGTTGATGGAGAAGTGCTTTCCGGAATGACTTACGTGACAACTGCAAACAAGTGGAATACAAGGGCTACCGGTTCTCCGTGGAATTACTGGTATTGCTTTGATATTCTGTCCAAGCCAACCAAGGAGGAAAACGGACAGATAGTGGAGGATCTGGAAGACAAGCTTTACACTATATACTTTGACGATGTGCGTCCTCTTAGAGCTGCCGCAAACCGTGCAGATGGTGTAGGCCTGTTCGTTAAGGCCAAATACTTTGGTGATGCCATTCCTGTCACGGAAGCTTCTACCCCATAGTTCTTATCTCATTACAAAATCGCTGAGATATTTTTCCCTATTCCATATCTTTATGGATATATTATCTTTGTATCCAGTATGGGTAAGATCAGACATATTTTGGTGGTGGCGGTTACGCTGTGTTCGTTTCTGACGGATTGCAGCGGGAGAGTTGTGGGGGCTGTTGATACGGTTAGAAGCGGGCAGGCTCGGATAGATACGTTCCTGGTGCATTTCTGGGACGGGGTGGATTTGTCTGATTCCACGCTTTATGTGATGCCTGCGGCCGTGGCGGAAGATGATGGTTTCTCTGCGATGGAGGAGAAGGCCGCGGCCTTCTTTTCCATTCTTCCTTCTGGCTCGGACTCTGTAGCATTTAGGGCAGTTAAGGCTCTGATGGACAGGGCGGTGGCGGTATCGTCCGGTATAGATGCCTACGGTTTTTTCATGTCTGCCGCAGAAAAGTATTTCTACAGTGTGCAGTCTCCGTATTATTGTGAGGAATTGCTGCTTCCGTTTCTGGAACATAAGATAGCCCGTACAGATATTCCGGAAATAGAAAAGAGCCGGGAGAAGTTCCTTTTGGGGCTTATCCGGCGTAACAGTGTGGGACGGATGGCTGAGGATTTTTCTCTGGGAGATGGGGCTGGAAGCCTGTACGGGTTGCTGGGGAGCCTTTCCGAGCGGCAGTCTCTAATGATTGTTTTCTTTTCTGCGGACTGCAAAGACTGTATGGATGGAATCGCAAGGCTAAAATACTCTCCGGCTGTTTCCAAAAAGATTTCCGAGGACGAGCTAAAGGTGCTTGCTGTCTGCATAGAGGGCCGCCTGAAAGATGTCCTTTCCGAGATTCCGTCCGGCTGGTTTAAAGCTTCTGACGATGGAAGCATAATCCGGAATTCTGTTTACAGCATCCGCCATCAGCCGTCTATCTATATTCTGGACAGGGGCGGAGTTGTTATTCTCAAGGATGCGGATGTCTCCTCCGCAATCCAGTTTCTTCTTGGTTACTAATCGCTGAGACTGTTTTTTCTGTTTTTATAAAGGTATGTGTTGTACAATTTGAAAATTGTACTATCTTTGTTTGAGTTAATTGAATGAATTATGGAAGCAGTTTGGCAGAAATATGCACAGTTTATCAGCCTTCAGGTCCAGCATTGGATGGAGGAGAAGGGAGTTACGCAGAAGGCTCTGGCCCAGAGAATGGGTTGCAGCCAGCAGCACGTGTCTGCGCTATTGAAGGGGAATAGCAACCTTACTTTGGAGACAATTGCCAGGATTGAGAGTGCTCTGGGCGTTGATATTATAAAGTCTGCAATTACCCATGTGCAGGGGTATGGTGCTGGAGTGGGGGCTGGGTACGGAGTAGGCGGATTGGAGCCGGGTTATTTGAATGAGCCTAGGCCGGTGTATGTAAGGAAGTCTGGAACGCTGAAGAATGATTCCTGTTTGAAGTATCCGATTGGTGTCCAGACGTTTGAAAAAATTATTGAAGGAGGTTGGCTTTATGTGGATAAGACGGCTTGGATTTATAAGCTGGCAAAGACGGGACAATTCTATTTTTTGAACAGGCCGAGACGTTTTGGGAAGAGTCTTTTATTGTCTACCATAGATGCATATTTCAGCGGGAAAAGAGAACTATTTGAAGGGCTGGAAATATATGAGCTGGAAGATGAGTGGATTGAATATCCCGTTTTGCACATGGATTTCACAGGAAGCAGTTATTCTGAGATTGATGCACTGGACTCCAAGTTAAATGATTTTTTTGAGCGATATGAGGAAAAGTATTCTTGCTCAAGTAGAGAACAGAATGCCGGTGTCCGTTTTTCGAAATTGATAGAAGCAGTAGCAAATAAGACAGGAAAACAAGTTGTCATACTCATCGATGAATATGACAAGCCTATAGTGGATAATCTTGGTGATTATGCTCTAATGGATGATTATAGAAAGGGGCTTCAAGGTTTTTACAGTGTCCTGAAGGAAAAAGAAAGCCAGATAAGGTTCTGTATGCTAACGGGTGTTTCAAAACTTGGTAAATTGAGTGTGTTCAGTGCGTTAAATAGTCTTAAAGATATTTCTCTTAATCCTGTTTACTCGGAGATTTGTGGAATAACGGAGGAAGAGTTAAGAAAGACTTTTGACTGTAGTATCGCTGAGATGGCTTCTGCTCTTAATATTAGCAAGGATGAATGTTATTCTGAATTCAAGAAGCAGTATGACGGATATCATTTTACTTCCGACTCCAAGGGTTTGTACAATCCTTTCAGCGTACTGAATGCTTTGAGTTCAAAGAGATTTGCAGGATACTGGTATGAGACGGGGACTCCAACTTTTCTTGTAGAATACCTTAGAGACGGGAAGTATAGGCTTGATGATTTGGAAACTAATGGTGTTTCTGAGGCAACATTGACAGGGGCAAACTACTATGAGCCGGATCCTGTTACGCTTCTGTACCAAACGGGTTATCTCACAATCAAGGAGTATGACAAGAGATTCAAGACTTACATTCTGGACTATCCTAACGATGAAGTGAGGGAAGGATTCCTGGGCGCAATAAGCCTTGTCTATACTCCTTTGATGAAAAGAAGGGGAGATTTTGCCGTCTCCCGGTTTGTGCGGGATATTGAAGCAGGGAATGTGGAGAGTCTGATGAACCGCTTTACTGCATTCTTTGCGGATTCCGACTATCAGGTTCAGGGAAATCTGGAGATTTATTTCCAGAACACTTTTGCCGTGATGCTCAAGATGATGGGATTCTATGTGCAGACAGAGCGGCATACTTCAAACGGCAGGATAGATGTAGTGTTTGATACCGAACGGTATGTGTTTATCATTGAAATCAAGAGGGATGGGAGTGCGGCAGATGCTCTTGCCCAGATCAAGGAGAAAGGCTATGACAAGCCGTATCTGGCATCGGGGAAGAAAATCTTTACGATAGGGGTAAACTTCTCCACGGAAACCAAGAGAATCCAGGAATGGATAATGGAATAGTTGGAGAAAAATTCTTAACTTTGAAGAACTGAAGAGTATTTATTGAATTTAACTATATAGTCAATGAAAATCAAGACTGTTTTTGCCGCAGCGCTTTTGCTGCTTGTCTGCTTTGCGAATAATGCAAAGGGACAGAAGGCGGCCTTCAAGACAAATTTGCTCTATGATGCTACCGCCACCCTCAATCTGGGCGTGGAGTTCGGATTGGGCGACAGATGGACAATGGATGTTTCCGGAAACTTCAATCCGTTCCGCTTTCATGAGGGACGCCGCTGGAAGCACTGGATGGTGCAGCCGGAACTCAGATGGTGGACCTGCGACCGTTTCTCCGGCAGTTTCTTTGCCGTTCATGCTCTTGGCGGAATGTATGATGTGGGAAACATAGATTTCCTCAAGTTCAAGATCCTGAATGCGGACTTCGAGAAAATGAAGAACAAGCGTTATGAGGGCTGGATGGTTGGTGCCGGCATAGGATGGGGCCATGACTGGATCCTTTCCCGCCACCTGAATCTGGAGTTTGAGGTTGCTGCCGGGTATATGTATGCCAGGCACGACAAATATCAGCCAGTGAACGCCCATACTCCTTACATCAAGGATGCGGACCGCCATTTCTTTGGTCCGACAAAGCTTGCCCTGAGTTTGGTTTACGTATTTTAATCAGCGACAAAAATGAAGAATATGAGAAAATATATATTGACACTGGCAGCTGCAATTCTGGTTGCAGGCGCTTCTTACGCACAGAAACCGGTTAACCGTACCGCAGACGTATTTGCCGGTGGCGTAAGGACGAGCAACGTGACTCTGACTCCAACATCCACGATGATGAATGTTGCAATGGATATAGACTATTCCGCCGCTGAGGTTGGAAAGAAAGAGTCTCTGGATATTGTTCCTGTACTTACAGATGGAACAAACGTAAAGGAACTTCCTGCTATAGGATTGTATGGAGGAAGGCGTTACTGGAACTTCCTGCGTAATGGCGGAAAAACTGGACGTGACTTCAAGCTTTACAAGGAGGGTAAGGCTCCTCAGACAGAGCATTACACGGCAAACGTGCCTTACGAGAGCTGGATGGACAACTGCCAGCTGCTGCTCAGGCAGACCAGCCGCGGATGCTGCAACAGCACCATCAACCAGGGAGTAAGCACTTTGGCTTCCTATGTTAAGGAAGCATTCAAGTTCCAGCCGGACTTCCAGTATGTTCAGCCGGTGGCGGAGGCCGTAAAGAACCGTGCAGAGCAGGGAGAGGCTTATCTTTCCTACGCAGTGGGCAAGAGCGTTGTGGTTAAGAACTTCAAGGATAACGCAGCAGAAATCCAGAAGATTACAGATATCGTGAATATGCTCAAGAGCAACACTTCTGAGTATAAGGTTAAGGGTATTTCTCTCAAGGGATTTGCTTCTCCGGACGGAAGCTACGCTGTTAACGAGAGGCTGGCCAAGGCCCGTACAGAAAGCCTGAAGGGCGTTGTTTCCAAGGCTCTGGCAGACAAGAGCATTCCGGTAACCACTTCTTACGTGGCTGAAGACTGGGACGGTGTAATCAAGTGGCTGGAGGCTTCTTCCATAGACAACAAAGACGATATTCTGGCAATAGCTTATGGAGAGCTGAAACCGGATGCAAAGGACAAGAAGATTGCTTCCGCTTATCCTGCTCAGTACAAGCAGATAAAGAACGAATGCTACCCTTCTCTCAGAAGGGCAAGCTACACTGTAGATTATGAGGTTGTTCCATACGTGGATGCAGAGGAGATAAAGAGCAAGATTTCAAGCAATCCTAAGGATTTGAGCCTGAACGAATTCTTTATTGCCGCAAATTCCGTGGAAAAGGGAAGCCCTGAGTTCAACTCAATTATGGAGAAAGCTTTGGCTCAGTATCCAAATAACGAGGTAGCCTTGGTCAATGCAGCCAATTCTGCAATGAGCGTGGGAGATCTTTCCAGGGCGGGAGAGCTTCTGTCCAGGATCAAGGACGGCGGACTTGGCAAGGAGGCTTCATACTTCACATACGCCAAGGCCGTTTATGAGGCCCTGAGCGGAAACTATGCCAAGGCAGCCTCCATGTTCACTTCTGTAAAGGACAAGATTCCTCAGGCCGCTGCAGCGCTGGCTCAGCTTGCCAATGCAAAGTAAAGGATTTTGCGAACAGGCAGAAAACACCGTTGCCGCTCCGGGAGGCTGGCTTTAATACTGGGAGTCCTCTGGCTTCTGGGTTCCGGAGCCATGTGCCTCACGTTCAAAGAATACGGAAAGAGCGCAGTTGTCAGGGTAGAACCTGATTCCCTGGCATCTGCGCTTTGCCATTATCTTAGGAGCCCGTTTGTGGCAAAGGGAGGGGCTCTAAGCGCAATGAAGGGGGATTATTCCCGCCTTCTTGTAAGCAGCCTTTCAGACGGCAAGGTTTCCAGGGAACTTGCATCCTGGAATCCTGAGACCAGTATCCGGGCGATGCGGAAAATGATTGCCTGGAACCGGAAGGGGAATATCCATCTGAGTTATTTCTCTACGGATTCCGTTTCAACCGAGCGTACTTTCTCATTCTATTTGGATAAACTTAAGGCTGCAGCCGGAAACACCGCTTCTGTTGAGGTTGTGGAGAAAGAGGCCTGCCCTCTAACTCTCCCGTGGAGGAGCAGTGCTGCCCTTGCGGTGGTGCTGTTTGCAATCTGGCTTCTGGTCTTTATTATTTCCAGGATTTTCTTCCCAAGGCGCAAGGCCGGTTTAAGTACGCTGGAGGACTTTTCCTCGGCGATCGGATCTGATTCTGTTCTGCTCGGGGCAGTTGAAGGTATTCCTTCCGGAAGGCAGAAATACTCCAATGCCTTGAGGTGGAAGGCTCAGGCGGAGAGCATCGCGGAGAATATAAAATCTTTTGTCCCGCAGACGGGAGCTTTGGTCAACATTCTGGGAATGAGCGCTTCCGCCATCTACAAGTTCAAGAGGGCAGGATGCCTGTCCGCCCTTATGGCAGGGGCTGCCGTGCACATTATGGAAGACGGGCAGGATATGGATTCTTCATCTACTGCATACCGTTTTCCGGATATAGCCAGGCTGAGGGAAGACAATTCGGGGAACCTTCTCGTTATGGTACATCCTCCGCTTGCGGAAAGCGGCGTTCCTGCCGCATATCTGGAAAACGCGGCTTTGAACGTTCTGGTGAGCGACTCTCCGGACGGATGGACGGAAGCCCATAGCGCCCTTCTTACCGGCATTCCGGACTGCAAGGTTGTTCTGACCGGAATGGATTATGGAACAGTCGGAATAAAAGACAGTTACGCCAAACAAACCAAAAAAGCCGGAAGGCTTAAAAGCTACCTGCCGTCGGAAAGGAGGTGGAGATTCATTGTCCTGCTATCCGAATGCTGGTCAGATTCGCTGAGGGAGACTACCTGCCGAAGCCTTGCACAGGCGGCTTGGGGAGATTCTTCAGAGAAACCGATCGCCGAGGAAGAGGGGGCTCCAATGGAGGTTTCCTCTCTTGGCGTGGATTACAAGGTGGCGGCTTTCAGAAAGAGCGGCAAGGTGATTATTGATAACCTGGATCTTTCCGGAGGGGATGCTGATGCCGTAATTATGCTCAAGGCGGGATGCCGTGTGGAAAAGAATTTCTTCAGCGATGTTTCCGCAGCCCTTTACTCTGGGCAGGAATGCCTGCAATGCAAGGTTGTGGAGAAAGGGCATACTCTGCGGCCTAAAAACGGAGAACGACTCAAATACGGTTATGTCCTTACCCGATATGCGCTAAAAAATGAATTTTTCTGCGATTATCTGAGAAAAACTATCGTCAACTTTTCGTAAATTCGCCATTGTATGGAAAACAAAGACTACAACACGACAAGACCTAAACTTCTTATGCCTGAATATGGCAGGCACGTGCAGGATATGATTGAGTATGTGGTTAACATACCCGACAAGGCAAAGCGCAACGAGCAGATACAGGCGGTGGTTTCCGTGATGGGGACTCTGAATCCCCAGCTGAGGGACGTGGTGGATTTCCGCCACAAGCTGTGGGATCACGTGCAGATTATATCCGACTTCAAGATAGACATTGATTCTCCTTACCCTCTTCCGTCCAGGGAGAGCGTAAGCATCAAGCCGGATCCGATTCCTCTCAAGGAGGACAAGATAAGGGCAACCTGCTACGGGCGCAACATCCAGAACATGATAGACCTGATTGCGGAAAGGCCTGACGACGAGCTTAAGAAGCACATGATCAAGGTTATAGCATACTACATGAAGCAGCAGTACCTGATCTGGAACAAGGATTCCGTGGCCGAGGAGACTATCTTTGAGGATATCAAGAACCTGTCCGGAGGCAGGCTTATAGTTCCGCCGGATGTTCACATTGGCAGCGGAATGGCGGATGCCTCCACGCGCAAGCCGCATATACCTGGCAATCCGCAGCAGCCTCGTCCTCAGCACAATGGCAAGAAGCAGCAGAAAAAGAAGTGGAAGAAGAACTGATATGGCTAAGAGCAAGAAAAAACAGAGGGAAGAAGACCAGTTTATCGCCGAGCAGGAAATGGCGGCTCCCAAAAGGAAAGAGGGGCTGTACCTGATTTGCGGTCTGGTGTTCCTGGCGCTGGCGATTTACACGCTAATAGCGCTGGTTTCTTACGTGTTCACCTGGGCTCAGGACCAGAGTTCCTATATGGGAACGGATATCTTCAGTTCTCTTTCCACAGTTGACAATGGCGGAGGAAAGATCGGCCTGTGGTGGGCCAACCTCCTTGTGAGCAAATTGTTCGGGCTGGGAGCGTTCATCATTCCGTTCTTCTTCTTCGGTGTGGCTTTGTTCTGCCTGAAAATCAAGAAAGTCAAGCTTCTGAGGCTTTTCTTCATAACGGTATTCGGATGCATTCTTTTGAGTGTGTTCTTCTCCTTTGTCTTCTCTTTCACCGGAGTTGACCGCCTGTTTGGTACCAGCGCCGGAGGATCCTACGGCTTTGCCGTGAATAAGTGGCTGAAGACTATGCTTGGTACTCCGGGTACTGCCGCTATTTTGATACTCGCGATAATTGGCTGGTGCATAATCATCAACAAGAGTCTGATTAAGAAAATCAGCGGAGGATTCGAGAAAGTTGGGCAGAAGTTGGAGCAGGCTACGCAGGGAGCTGAGCAGACCGGAGACCTGGAGGGAGAGGATCTTCCAGATGGCCAGACTGAGGACGGAACAGAGGAAGTTGAAGGGGACGGGGAAGATCTTGAACCTGAAGGCATAGAGGATATTCCTGAAGACAATCCGGCAGAGCCGACAGAAGAAGAGATTCTGGAAAAGCGCCGCAAAGATATGGAAATCAAGCTTGTTGATTCCTCCGGGGAAAAAGGGGAAGCCCCGGACGGAAATGGTGTGGAACTTGAGGTCAAGGAAACAGACGTTGAGGGCAATGAGCTTCTTGGAGAATATACCGAGGAAGAACTTCAGAAGACATTTGATCCACGCCTGGAACTCTCTCATTACGAGGCTCCAACTCTGGATCTTCTGGATACGTACAAGGACAAGTGGTACGATGTCTCCCGCGACGAGCTGGAAAGGAACAAGAACCAGATTGTAAGCACTCTTGCAAACTACAAGATAGGCGTTTCCAAGGTTACGGCTACTAAGGGCCCTACAGTTACTCTTTATGAGGTTGTTCCGGCTCCCGGTATCAGGGTAAGCCAGATAAAGAGGCTGGAGGAGGATATACAGCTTTCTCTTGCCGCCAGGGGAGTAAGAGTTGTTACCCTTCCTGGAACCAATGCAGTGGGCATCGAGGTGGCAAACGACAAGCCGAGCGTGGTTTCCCTTCTGTCCTGCATCGAATATCTGCAGACAAAGATGAAGGAACCTGGCAGCAAGGAAAGCGGCTACGCTCTTCCTGTGGCAATGGGAAAGACCATCTCCGGAGAAGTGTTCACGTTCGACCTGGCAAAGGCTCCGCACCTGCTGATGGCGGGAGCTACCGGCCAGGGCAAGTCCGTGGGACTGAACGCATTGGTCACTTCACTGCTTTACACCAAGCATCCTTCCGAGATCAAGTTTGTGCTTGTGGATCCTAAGAGGGTGGAACTTTCCCTGTACTCCAATCTTGCCAATCACTTCCTGGCTTGCCTTCCTGAGACGGAAGACAAGGAGACTCCGGTTATCACGGATACCCAGAAGGTTGTCAAGACTCTGAGGTCCCTGTGCAAGGAAATGGACGACCGCTACAAGCTCCTGGAAGCCGCAAGAGTCAAGAATATAAAGGAATACAACGAGAAGTTCCTGGAGCGTAAGCTCAATCCGGGCAAGGGGCACCGATTCCTGCCTTACATCGTTCTTATCATCGACGAATACGCAGACCTTATCATAACCGCAGGCAAGGATGTGGAGATTCCTCTTACCCGTCTTGCCCAGCTTGCCAGAGCTATCGGTATCCATTTGGTTATCGCGACCCAGAGGCCTACTGCAAGCATCATCACCGGTAACATCAAGGCCAACTTCCCGGTACGAATCGCATTCTATGTGCGCTCCAGCATCGACTCCCGCACCATTCTGGACGAGAGCGGCGCCAACCAGCTGATTGGTCGCGGAGATATGCTCTACGCTACCGGCAGCGAGCTTACCAGAATCCAGTGCGCACTGATTGAAACCAAGGAGATTAACCGCGTGGTCAACTTCATTTCAGACCAGGTGGGTTATTCTACGGCACTGTATTTGCCTGAACCTCCGGATGACGAGGAGAGTTCCGGAGGAAACGGCGGTGGCGGAAGAATGGACGTGAGCGTTCCGCTCGGCGAGACAAACCTCAGGATGAGGGACAAGATGTTCGACGATGCGGCGCGCCTGATAGTTTCCGCGGGCGGCGGTTCCGCTTCCTTCCTTCAGAGGAAGATGGACATTGGCTACAACCGGGCCTCCAAACTCATCGACCAGCTTGAGAAAGCGGGAATAGTGGGGCCTCAGGACGGAGCCAAACCTCGGCCGAGTCTCATTCCTGACCTTCTCAGCCTGGACGACAAGCTGGAAGAGATCAGAAACGAGTACGGACGATAGATGAAAAGACTCTTTACATATCTTGCTGCCTTATCGGCGATTATGATGGGTTCAGTTTCCCTTTGGGGGCAGACTGAAGGCGAGAAGCTGTTCCGGGAGGCTTCTGACTATGTGTTCTCCGCCCGCAAGCTTTCCATTGTCATAACCAATATGGACAAAAAGGGGAACGCCTGGCATAACCGCGGATTCTTTGTGGCTCTTCCGGACAGGGGCTATATGAAACTGGACGGGGTGAGCGAGTTCCAGTACACTCCAACACTGGTGTCTTCTTTCAGCGAGCAGAGCAACGAGTATGTAATACAGGCAAGAAAAAGTACTTCCACCTCCATATCAGACAATCCGTTTTCCATCCTCTCGAAGGGCGGGAAGGGCGTCAAGGTTTCCGAGCCTGTTCCGGGAAAAGTTAAGGATAGGGATTGCGTCAAGTTCAGCGTAACCCCTGAGGGCAAGGCTTATTATCAGCGTGCAGACATTTACGTTACGGGCAACGGGGCTTCATTCAAGGTATTGAGAATCACCGTATCGCTGAAGAAAGACCAGGCTTTTGTGGTGGACGTTACATCTGCGGGAGAAGCCCTTCCGGACAAGATTTCAGACTATCAGATTATTCTTTCGGACCATCCCGGCTGCCAGGTGGTGGACCTTAGGGACTGATTATTTTTTCAGTGCGGCTTCAAAGACATCCTGAATGGAAGGGTAGGTGTTGGCCAGGCGGTAGTCCAGGTCTTCCGGTGTCACCCATTCGCATTTTTCTATGCCTTCTTCTGTCTGCGGACGGATGGAGGCATTTTCCTTTGCCCTCATCCTGTACCACCATATAGTCTTGACATTCAGTGAACCGTACATCCTGTAGGCGTGGCGTGTTATCTTCAGAAGATCCTCGACGGTGGCTTCCACTCCGCTTTCTTCCGCTACCTCCCTTACTGCCGTAACTGCAATGTCCTCTCCGTCCTCCTGCATTCCCTTTGGAAGGTCCCAGGTTCCGTTGCGGTAAATCATCAGCCAGTTTCCGTCCTTATCGCAAACAAGCCCGCCTCCGGCATTGATCCTCTTGACTCCGGAAAGCATTCTGTCCATAAATTCATCCAATGACATTCCATCCGGAACTTCCACCACCAGATGCTGGAAAGACAAATCATCTTCCATCATAAAAGGTATTCTGGAAAGGTCATAGTCTGCACCAGGCCGCAGCAGAAATTTTTCATCCGCGATTGCCGGAATCTCCCCGCTGTTGCAGATAGAGAGTATGCGTTTTTTGAAGTATATGTTCAGCATTCAAGTTTCTGTTAATGAAAAAGCTATACAAATATAAATATTTTCCGTATATTTGTCATTTGGCAAAAAGATGAGAATTAAAGATTGAGGAGTTTATGGAAAACATTGAAAAGACAGTAGCGCAGCAGCTGCTGAAAGTGAAGGCAGTGAAGTTGAATGCGGAGAATCCTTTTACCTGGGCATCCGGCTGGAAATCACCGATATATTGCGACAATCGCAAATTACTCACATATCCTGCTGAAAGAAAAATGATTACGGAGGCTCTGTTTTCCGTGATATCCGATTCTTTCAAGGACGTGGACCTGATTGCCGGAGTGGCAACCGGGGCGATAGCCTGGGGAATTATGGTGGCGGAGGCTTTGGGAAAGCCGTTCGTGTATGTGCGCCCGAAACCGAAAGACCACGGCACACAGTCTCAGGTTGAAGGCCAGATTGAGCCAAACCAGAGGATTGTGGTGGTGGAGGATCTGGTATCTACCGGAGCCAGCAGCCTTTCCGCATGCGACGCTTTGAGAAAGGCCGGCGGAATAGTTCTGGGTATGGTGGCGATCTTCTCCTATAACTTCCCG
Source organism: Bacteroidales bacterium (assembly GCA_017548505.1). Classification (GTDB taxonomy): domain Bacteria; phylum Bacteroidota; class Bacteroidia; order Bacteroidales; family UBA932; genus Egerieousia. Next base: position 14,400 of record JAFYZX010000047.1, read on the forward strand.
CTCAGTCGCAGGGAGTTCGAGTACAAGGATGTGGAGCTGCACACCCTTTGCCAGTACGACTCTCTTCTGGAGGAGGCCGTTGCAGAGAATTACATTGATGCCGCTCACGTGGAAGTTCTCAAGGAATGGAGAATCAACCCTTCCACCTGGAACGGAGTGGCCGTAGAGGCTAAAGAAGAATAAATCACCGATATTATGGCTTTGGAAACATTTGAGGGCAAGGAGGTTGAGATTAATTCTCCTTCATACGCCGTATTCGCTTCCTTTTCAGACCTGACACTGATGAAGGACAGGATTCCTGACGAGTACAAGGACAAGGTGACAGTAACTCCCGACACAGTGGAGGGAGACTACAACGGTATGCACCTGGGTCTTAGAGTCGCCGAGAGGATTCCTTATTCCCGTATAGTGATGAAGCCTATGGAAGGCTTCCCGATGGACTTTTCCCTAATCTTCAAGATAGATGACAAGGATGCTTCCTCCAGCAAGATAAAGGTTTGCGTGGAAGCCCAGATGAACTTCATCATCAAGGCGATGATGGGGAAGAAGATCCAGAGCCTCCTTGACCAGGTGACAGAAAAAATCGCCCAGCAGGCCATCAACCGATGAGAGACTTTGATGTCCTCCTGAGGGAGTCTTTACCGGATTATGCCGCAGATGCTTTGCTTGAGGTTCTTGGAGACGGTTCCTCATCTGCCGAGGTATCTATCCGGCTGAATCCGCAGAAGGCATCAGATTCTGATTTCGATATGCGTCCCGTGCCTTGGTGCAAGGACGCATTTTTCCTTTCGGAAAGGCCAAACTTCACGCTTGACCCGTCCTTTCACGCGGGAGCGTATTATGTGCAGGACTCATCCTGCATGTTTCCGGCTCTGATAGCTGACAAGATTCTTGATTCCTTGTCCCCGAAAGGCGCTGTTCTGGACCTTTGCGCAAGCCCTGGAGGTAAATCCACGCATCTGATTTCCATCCTTAAGGATAAGCGGCCGCTTGTGGTTTGCAACGAGGCGGTAGGGAAGAGAGTTCCGCCGCTCACGGACAACATTGCAAAATGGGGTGAAGATAATGTCATAGTTACAAACGCGTCCGCGGGGAATCTCGGCAAGGCTTCCGGTTTCTTTGACGTGATGCTTGCAGACGTGCCTTGCTCGGGAGAAGGAATGTTCCGAAAGAGTGCGGATGCCATTGAAGGATGGAGCCTGTCAAGCGTCAGGGACTGTGTCGCCCTGCAGAGAACTATCATCAGCGATGTCTGGCCTGCACTCAGGGAAGGCGGTTTGCTAATCTATTCAACCTGCACATATAATCACTTTGAAAACCAGGACAATGTGAAATACATCGCTGAGAAGCTTGGAGCCGAATATGTTCCAGTGGAGGATGAGATTCTTCCTTCCGGAGTGGTTAAGCTTCCATGGGGATACCAGTTCGTGCCTGGGCTTGTTCCGGGAGAGGGGCAGTTCTTTGCGGTGCTGAGGAAAACATCCTCTGCCTCTGGCAGGAGAAAGCCAATCCGTAAGGCGAGATTTGTTTCTGCCGGTGACGCTCTGGTGCTGGACAAGGTTAACAATCAAATCTATGCTTTTGACCTTTCCCTTGATTTTGCTAACTGGATTTCAGAGGTCAATCCTTCCTGCGTAAAGACTCTCGGATGCAGAGTGGGGGAAATCAAGGCAGGGAAGATTATTCCCGATGCGGACCTTGCACTGTCAACGGCTCTCATAGGGGCAGAAAACGGCCATATTTCCGTTAATTCCACTTTGGGCAAAGTATCCGCTCTGGAGTTTTCCTGCGCTGAAATTAACAGAGAAACAGCCCTGAAGTTCCTCTCCCGGGAAAACATAACCCCTCAGCCGTCTTGGCCGAGGGGCTACATCCTTTTAAGATATCAGTCTTTGGGAATCGGGTTTGTCAACAATCTTGGGAATCGCTGCAACAACCTTCATCCCCTGATGCGCCGCATCCTGAAGGTGCGTTAACTTCCGTTAAAACATATAGTCCCAGGCAGGGAGCATTTCAGGCTTCTGGTCCAGAGCCTTGATGGCCTTCTTGTCCAGATACTTGCGGTTGATTACGATGCGGAACATGTACTCGTCGAACCACTTGTCGGTGAAGATGAGATACCCGCCCTTTCCGGCCTGAGGCCCCCAGCTGTTCTCGAACTTCCACTTCAGAGGATTGTCTTTCTCGTCTGTATCCACTGCAACAATCAGCATTGCGTGAGAAGAACCGCTCTGGCGGGTTAGGATTCTGGCCTTCTTGTCCATATCCAGATTGATCCCAAAGAGCTGTCCGTAGTCGTAGATTCCAGGATCCATGTAGCCGACTCCGCCGGCAGTGTTGCTCTGCTTGCCTACGTCGCAGGAAGCGTACATAGGCTCGCCAGCCTTGATGGAAGCAACCGCAGCCTTCTTGATGTCCTCGTTAGGAAGGTTAAGGTAGGTCCAGTTGATTCCCTCGATGGTGTTGCGGTAATTGTCAATCTCGTAGATTTTGTAGTATTCTCTTGTAGGATCGTTCATTATCATCACATAGTCCTTGGCGTTGTAGTCTGCAGGAACTATGCTCCTGTAGAACTCCTGAGGAGTAGTCTTAACGGTCTGGATCTTGCCGTCTTTGTCGCGATATTTCCAGGTGAACTCTGTCGGCGGTTCACCGAGGCAGATTGCAAGCACGCGGTAAACATCCTTGAGTGTTGCCATCTTGATTTTCTCCGCGTTGGTGTGAGGGTCTCCGGCAAGTCCGCTCATCATAACGGTCTTTGCCTTCTCGTAAACCTGGCGGATCTCATAACCTCCCTTGCGGAGTCTCTCGTTGACTATGCCCAGAAACTGGCCGGTAGAGTTGCTCTGCTCTGTTTCCGGCATTATGTCGGCAGGCACAACGCCATATTTCTCACCGATATTGAAGAAGAGGTTCCATACGCCTCCGTCTCCTACAGGCGAGCGGAAGAGATTATCCACAGCCCTGTCTCCAAACGGAAGGTTGGAGGTGGCTATTACGTTTTCCAGGAAGAGGTTGGCCTTCTCCAGAATATCCCAGAAATAGCTGTAGTTGTGGGAGAAATCAAAGTCCTTGACATTGTATTTCTTCATCACGATAGGCCTGAGCTGGTTCATTGAGGTAAACATCCAGCATCTTCCGCTGCTCTTCTGGTCTGTGATGCCGCTGACTTCAACGTTGTACTTGAAGAAATCGTCTGTTCCAACCACTGAGGAAGGGTTGTAGGCCAAAGCCTTGATGCCCTTGTTGGTGGAAATGATGTTGTGGATGCTCTTGGCGTAGCCGTCGTTGTTGAAGCTTGCCTTAAGCTCTGCGAGTTCTGCGTTTCCGAGCTGCTGGGCCATAAGGCTGCCGCCGGCAATGATCGCGATGAGTAAAAATAGGGTCTTTTTCATATCGTTTTGTTTTGATTATCCGCAGTGGAAATATTTCTTGACCATGTGAAGCATCTCCTGAGGCCTGTTCTCGATTTCCTTCCTCAGCGATCCGTCTCTGTAACCCTCAAGCTGGGAGATGATTCCGTCTATCATATTCGGTGAGAACACACCTTCCTTCTCGTAGAACTCCCTCTGTTTCTGCAGGCACTTGGCGCTTGCCTGGCAGCTGTCAGGGAGCTGTTCCAGATGGGCTAGCTTGTCTGCGTATTGTGCATCGTGGATGTTCACGTTCACATACTTGTCCTCTGCAATCTGCAGAGCATCAGGCATCTCTATACCGATGCGGCAGGCCACGCAGAGGGCTGCTATGAGCTGGTAAACATCTGCGCTTCCGTCCGGAGAACGCATCTCAACGGTCTGCTTTTGGGTGGTGTCTATTCCGGAAGGCTTCTCAAGAGGGTTGGCAACGCAGCTCATGTCTCCGCCGGCAGTCCATCCCAGAGGTACCCTTACCAGCACGCTGCGGTTACGGTCTCCCCAGCAGACGTTTGTAGGAGCTTCCTGGTGAGGAACCAGGCGGAAGTATGATGTAGGAACCTTGTTGCCGAATGCGGTGATGGAAGGAGCCAGCACCATCATTCCCGCTATGGCCTTGCGGGCTGTAGGGGAGAGGGCTCCGTCCTCTATCATCTGGCTGCGTCCGTCCTTTGTTATCTTCATGTGGATATGTAGTCCGCTGCCGGCTTTTCCTGATGTAATCTTAGGAGCGAAGGTTACGTCGTAACCCTGCTGGTAACCCAGATTGCGGATTATCCACTTTGCCAGCGTAAGCTGGTCTGCGGCATCCTCCGCAGCGGTAGGCAGGAACTCTATCTCGTTCTGCTCGTAAATCTTGCCGCCGAGGGTGAAGTTACCAACCTCAGAGTGTCCGTACTTGATCTGTCCTCCGGCCTGTGCGATGTAATGCATGCACTGGGTGCGGAACTGGTTGAACTTTGCAAACGGGCCGCTCTCGTGATAACCTCTCTGGTCTGTTGCCGGGAAGAGGTTGTCGTCTTCTGCAATCACGTAGTACTCAAGCTCTCCCATTGCCTGGAACTCGCATCCGGTTTTCTCCCTGAAAACCTGGCAGGCCTTCTTCAGGGTATGCTCCGGTGAGCTTTCCAGCGGCTGTCCGTCCTTGTTGAAGAAGGAGCAGAGCATCGTAACGGTAGGAATCTCGGCAAACGGATCCAGGAAAGCGGTGCGGAACCTCGGAAGAACATAAAGGTCCGAGCTGGAAGCCTCTATGAACTTGAACAGGCTGCTGCCGTCCACCCTTTCTCCGCAGGAGAGGATGGTGTTGAGGTAATTCTCGTCGCTGATTACAAAATTCAGAGTCTTGAGCCTTCCGTCTCCAGCCGGGTACATGAAGTTGACCATCTGTATGCCGTTGGCCTTGATATATTTTATGATATCTTCCTTTGTAAAATCGGAAGGTTTCTTCTGAAGGAACGCCACGAGAGCGTTCGGATTCATGCTTATAACGTCATTCATAAAATAGAATCTCTATTAAAAATTCAAACAAAAAATGTATTTGCCGTTTCTATCTTTGGAGATATCTGGCGTTAATTCTTCAAAGATAACCTTTTCTTCCCGATTCTCAAAAAGACAAGCAGATTCCAGGCGGAAATGTTCCTGTCGTCCCTTTTCGAGCACCGTCAGGAACAAAACCGTCCGAAAAGTGGCTTCATATTTGCAATATACAGGGTATTGAAGAATGTCCAACAGAACAGCAGGTGGTTATCGGGTTCACATATCTGGGGCTGGGCTGTTCATAAGAAATACAACAATGAAGAGGTTTGTTTATTTAATGTGGGTTGCAGTGAGTCTTTCACTGGCAGCTGCCTGCTCTTCTGAAAGCGGCAGCGGTCTCCTCGACGATCCAGACAGTACTTACGGAGTTGTTCCGGGAGGCGGATCGGGTAGCGGTTCAAGCGGCAGCACTGCTTCTTTCAAGAGCGGGGGCTCATCTTCTCCCGCCACGGTGCTGGCTAGCAATGCAACTCTGACTACATTTGATGTTGCGCTGAACACTTCATCGCTGAGCGAAACGGAAACAGTTCCCTCAGATGATGAAGACTATATTGAGAATTCCGAGTTCTCGAATGTTGTCGAGATTATCTATTCAGGTTCATCTGCGACAGTTACAGGCTCCGTTTCCGGAGTTGAAGTGAATGTGAGCGGAGCAGACGTTACTGTAAACTCCACAGCCAAGAAAGTTGAGTACAAACTCAGCGGTTCAAGTTCAGACGGAAGGTTCAAACTCTACAGCGAGAAGAAGTTCAAACTGAGCCTCAATTCGCTGAGCCTGACTAACAACGACGGAGCTCCAATCAATATCCAGAGCGGAAAGCGTGCGTTTGTGGTTCTGAGCGGAACAAATACTCTCAAGGACGGTTCTTCCTACAATACCACAGACGGAGAGGACGAGAAGGGATGTTTCTTCAGCGAGGGGCAGATGATTTTCAGCGGAAGCGGAACACTCAACGTTACAGGTAATTACAAACATGGTATCGTGAGTGATGATTACCTTAGATTCCGCCCGGGGAACGTGATTAACGTAACGGCATCCAACGGCAACGGCCTCAAGGCCAACGATGCGGTAAAGATTGAAGGCGGAGTTCTGAACATTTCCGTAAGCGGCACTGCCAAGAAGGGAATCAGCTGCGATTCCATTGTAGTTGTTAATGGTGGAAGAACCACAATCCTTACGTCCGGTGGCGGAACTTGGGATTCTTCCGAAAACGATGTTTCCGCTTCATCCGGCATCAAGGCTGACGACAACTTTGAGATGACAAAGGGTGAACTCTTCATCAAGAGTACCGGCGCTGGCGGAAAGGGCATCAGTTCAGACATAGACGTGAACATATCCGGCGGAATCCTCAAGGTTATAACTACCGGAGCACAGTACAAGTACGGCAGTTATGACGCCAAGGCCAAGGGCATAAAGGCGGACGGTAATCTTACGATCAGTGGCGGAGACGTTTGGGTAAGGGCAACCGGAGGAGAAGGAAGCGAGGGAATAGAGAGCAAGAATGTTTTGACCATATCTGGCGGTAACACCTTGGTTTACACCTACGATGATGCACTTAACGCAAAAAGTGCCGTAAACATTACAGGCGGAAACCTTTATGCATACGCAACAAACAACGATGCAATTGACTCCAACGGAACTCTTACGGTTTCAGGCGGCAATGTAATCGCCAGCGGAACCTTTGCTCCGGAAGACGGCTTTGACTGCGACCAGAATACGTTCAATATCACAGGCGGGGTGCTCATCGGAATGGGAGGCGGAACATCCACTCCTTCCAGCACATCTACCCAGGCTTCTCTGATTTTTGGACAGGCAACCATTACTCAGAATACATACATCGCGATAACAAATGCCAGCGGAAAGAATCTGCTGAGTGTAAAGGTACCGCGTTCCTATACAAATGGAACATTGCTGATTTCCGCTCCCGGTATGACCAAGGGAAGCAGCGTGACAGTCAAGAGCGGTGTTACCGTAAAAGGCGGAGCAGACTTCTGCGGCCTGAATTCGGACGGTACGGTAAGCGATGGCTCCGACGTTGCAACAATATCGCTGAGCAGTATGGTTACCAGCCATAACTACAGTGGTGGAATGGGTGGAGGCCCGGGCGTTCCTCCGGGTGGAGGTGGCCCTGGCAGACCTTAAGGAGAATGGCGTTTTTTATAATATGCTAATTATAAGGTGATTAATAAAAGGTGGGGTATCGTTTTTCAATACCCCACCTTTATTTAAATCGCTGACTAATAGTCAATTATGAAAAACGTTCTCCAACTTATGCACCAAAGTTATCGTACATTAGTTTGTTGTATGTCTGTATAGTGCTGGTTTGCAAAAGGATAAACCCAAATGGATTATTACCAACTGACAAACTGCTGACAAAATCGGCTGTTTATCCTCCATTTGGGTATATCGTACAACTATCTCAGCCACAAAAATACAAAAACTTATTAAATACTTATAAATACCTTAGGCCAAACCATATTTTCTATATATTTCTATAATGGTGTGTAAATCCTCATCAGACATAACAGATAAATCGGCCTTAGGCTTTTCCGGCTCTCGGACATTTTCTATTACTCCATTTATTGCTTGTTGCTTTGGTAGAACATACTGCAAAAGTTTCTCATAAAAGCACAGACGGGTTTTAGCGTCTGCTCCTTTTAAGTC
>JAFYZX010000007.1 GCA_017548505.1 Bacteroidales bacterium
CATAGACCATTGCGTTGCACAGGGAGTTCCTTTCGCAAGGGAATACGGCGGACTGCTGGCCAACCGTTCATTCGGAGGCGCCCAGGTTAGCCGTACCTTCTACGCAAGGGGCCAGACCGGACAGCAGCTCCTTCTGGGTGCATACGCATCCCTGAACAAGGAAATCAAGAACGGAAGCGTAAAGAGCTATCCAAGGCACGAGATGCTGGATCTGGTACTTATCAACGGCCAGGCAAAGGGTATCATTGCACGTAACATCGCAACCGGAGAAATCGAGAGATTCGGAGCCCACGCAGTTGTAATCGCAACCGGAGGCTACGGAAACGTTTACTTCCTCTCCACCAATGCAATGAACTCCAACGGTTCTGCAGCATGGCAGTGCTACAAGAAGGGAGCATTCTTCGGAAACCCTTGCTTTGCGCAGATACACCCTACCTGTATCCCTGTACACGGCACCCAGCAGTGCAAGCTCACCCTTATGAGCGAATCGCTGAGAAACGACGGCCGTATCTGGGTTCCGAAGAAGATGGAAGACGTACTCAAACTCCGCAAGGGAGAGATCAAGGCATCCCAGATTCCTGAAGAGGACAGAGACTACTATCTGGAAAGAAGATATCCTGCATTCGGAAACCTTGTTCCTCGTGATATCGCTTCACGTGCGGCAAAGGAAAGATGCGATGCCGGATATGGCGTGAACGAGACCGGAAAGGCCGTATTCCTGGACTTCAAGACCGCCATCGAGCGTCTTGGAGAAGACAAGATCAGGGAGCGTTATGGCAACCTTTTCCAGATGTACGAGGAAATCACCGATGTTGACGCTTACAAGGAGCCGATGATGATTTATCCTGCCATCCACTACACGATGGGTGGACTCTGGGTAGATTACGATCTGCAGACAACCATTCCGGGCCTGTTCGCTATTGGCGAGGCCAACTTCTCGGACCACGGTGGAAACCGTCTCGGAGCATCCGCTCTGATGCAGGGTCTGGCAGACGGATATTTCATCCTGCCTTACACCATCGGCGGCTATCTGGCAAAGAAGATCCAGGAGCCTAAGACAGACATCAACGCCCCTGAGTTCGAGGAGGCCGAGAAGGCTGTAAAGGACCGCATCGCAAAACTCTTTGCAATCAAGGGAAAGAAATCCCCAGACGAAATCCACAAGGAACTTGGCAACATCATGTGGGAATACGTTGGTATGGGACGTACCGAGGAAGGTCTCAAGAAAGCTATCGTAGAAATCAAGCGACTGAAGGAAGAGTTCTGGAAGAACGTTTACGTTTCCGGCGAAAACGGAGAGTTCAACCAGGAGCTCGAGAAGGCTATGAGACTTGCAGACTTCTTCGAGATCGGAGACCTTATGGCCCGCGACGCCCTCAACAGAAGGGAGAGCTGCGGTGGCCACTTCAGAGAGGAGATGCAGACCGAGGAAGGCGAGGCCAAGCGTGACGACGAGAACTTCATGTATGTTTCAGCCTGGGAATACAAGGGAGAGGACAAGGAGCCTGAACTCCACAAGGAACCTCTTGTATACGAAGGAATTAAAGTAGCAACCAGAAATTATAAAGACTAGTCTATGAAATTCACTATAAAAGTTTGGAGACAGAAAAATGCCAAGACAAAGGGGCATTTCGAGACTTATAAGGTTGACAACATAAGTCCTGATTCTTCTTTCCTTGAGATGCTTGATATTCTCAACGACCAGCTGGTTCACCAGAACTCCGATCCTGTTGCTTTCAGCAAGGGATGCCAGGGTGGTGAGGCTTGCTCAGGCGAGAAATACAAGGAGGCAAAGGCTGCCGGGAAGGCACTTCCTATCAGTTTTGACCACGACTGCCGCGAGGGTATCTGCGGAGCTTGCTCCCTGTACATCAACGGAAGGGCTCACGGTCCTGAGAACGAGGTTACTACCTGCCAGCTGTTTATGCGTAAGTTCAAGGATGGCAGCACTATCACGATCGAGCCTTGGAGAAGCGCAGCCTTCCCTGTAATCAAGGACCTTGTGGTTGACCGCAGCGCTCTTGACAAGATTATGCAGGCCGGAGGATTTGTGGATGTTCGTACCGGTGCCGCCCAGGATGCCAACAACATCCCTATTCCAAAGGAGAAGGCAGACGAGAGTATGGACGCAGCAAGCTGCATCGGATGCGGTGCCTGTGTTGCAACCTGCAAGAACGGATCCGCCATGCTCTTCATCGGAGCAAGGGTCAGCTCACTGGCTCTGCTTCCTCAGGGCAAGGTAGAGAGCACCAGAAGGGCTATGAACATGATAGCCAAGATGGACGAGCTTGGATTCGGAACTTGCACAAACACAAGGGCTTGCGAGATGGAGTGCCCTAAGCATGTATCAGTAAGCCACATCGCAAGGCTTAACCGCGAGTTCCTCAAAGGCTGGTGCAAGAAGTAAAACTCACCTAAAGCGTAAAAGAACCTGTCGTTTAAAATTACGACAGGTTTTTTTGTTTTGTTGCAGGTTTCTTATTTGATAAAATCAAACTTTAAACTGATTTTACTGTTTGTTTCGTATATTTTGTCATTCAGATAAACCTTTCTAACGAAAAAACCTTGTTTTTTATCAAAATGTGCATGATAATGAACAATATCCTTGCTGCCGTCTCCCCAGTTTATTATAATATCATCATCCCGCTCTTCTCCGGATTCCAGAGATCCGCTATATAGGTAATAATGATCTTTGGCATAGATATATCCATAACAATTTTTGACATAATAACGATTAACTAATTGTAAGCCAACAAATGAACCCAAATCCGTCCTTTCAGGTATGCCATTAATGTAATTATCATAATTCTTTTGAAGGGTATTATCAACAGGATATATCTTTTTGTTATAAGTTAATGATGTTCCTTCAAGAATATTGTTTTCATATTCAGGATCTAAAAGATCATTGCCATTTTTATCGCTGACGGAGAACAACATCGTAATATTCCCCACTACCCCACCAATAGGGGTGTTTTCTTCATTTTTGCTGCACGATACAGCAGAACCCAAGAAAATAATAATAAGAAATAGACGAATAAATTTCATAAAATACTACCTGCTAAAATGATGAAACCAAAAATTGATATGATAATAAGTGTGGTTTTGAAAAGACCACAAAGGTAAAGGATAGTCTTCAGAAAAAGTAAACCCTCCATCACCGTAATATGTTGTTCTATAGTAAATCAGAAAACGTTGGCTAGTGTCCACGTGATAATCATTGTCACGAGGTAACCCAAAATTCATTTTAATATATTCACTATAATTTAATTCTTGTCTATCTTCTATTTCAGCAGACCCATCTTTTTCGGGATCAAAATCAGGGAACTGTCCCATACTAGGCCATTCAAACATCCATGCGGGGAGACTATAATACTCATCATCTGTTACAACATGGTTTGCGTCAAAAACATACCGTATAACTCTTTCCGTTGTCACAATCTGATAGGCATCTATTATAAAAACATGATTTGCATCATATGGAGTAACTTTTGTAGATAGAAGTATTGGACTACCGTGATTCAAAGAATGAAGAATGGTGTCTCGAAATATTTTTCTTTGGTTGTAAGTACTGTTAACATTTTGCCCCTCGCGATATGATAAGTATTCGCTCAATTTTGAACGAATATCGTTATCATACACTATCGTACAGTCTTTTAGATATATGGCATTCATTTCTTTTCCAATCCAAGACAAAAAAGTATTAAAAAACTAATAATGAGATTTTTCATGTGGCAACAATTTGTGTTAACGGTGTAAAATTAAGCAAAATATACATTAACCGATATTTTGCCAAAGTTTTTTACTGTTTAAACTCAAGCTCGTCGAAGTTCTGCCAGAGAAATCCGGTAAACGGGTAACGGCCTCTAATGGTTTCACCGACCATTTTATAGAGGTCGTTTCTTAATTTGTCTATCCCGATCTTTTCCTTGGCGGAAATGAATA
>JAFYZX010000048.1 GCA_017548505.1 Bacteroidales bacterium
AGTTTCTTCTTGGCCTCATAGTTCTGCATGAAAGAGAAAATGTATGGGCAGCTCTTTACATAGTCGACTGGCAAAGAAATTTGAAGCCCCGTATCCTCCAGAATTCGCTGAACATCCAGATATGAAAGAATATCTCCTTCCGCAATGGAAAGGGGGTCTTTCTTGGTTACATCATCGATATAATCTCCGTTGTCCATCACGGAATTCCTCTCCGTCCTACACATGCAGGTGTACATCACATCCTGAGCTTTGTTCTTTTTCATAGAAAGGACAGATATATCTTCCGTGGATAATTCGCGAAGGGAATGGGAATAGTCTGACCAGACAGTTTTGAAATCTGTAAAAGCGGTTTCGCTTTCCAGTAGGAATTTCATTAACGATATGAATTCTGAATAGTGGCTATCCTCGCCTGAGTCCTGGATTTCTTCCGGTGTCGAATACAATTTATATGGAGTTGCAGATAGGAGGAGAACTCGTACAAGATCCTGGATATTATCTGATTTATTAGTAAGAAATTTCTCTGTCAATAATTTGGAATCCATATCCTGATTTTCAATCAGGAAACGGAATCGTTGGAACTCATCCATTATGACAAGGTCAGGGTTTAGGTAGCTAACACTTATTTCTGCAAACAAACGACGTAGTTTGCAGATTAGCTCAAAATCTCCAGGAACTTTACTGCTGACATATGGTCTAAAGTTTAGGAAATCCATCATTTCTGTGAATACAGGACTCGCCTTTACCTCTTTTAGAACATTCCACGGATAAATGCCTTTAGTCTTTTCGTTGCAGTGTTGTATTCTTTTATCGAAGGCATTATTCCCGCCAAAGATACGCCATACCCATGATTCATCCTTTACCTCTCTCTGAAGCGTAAAGTTTAGTTTGTCAAGCAGTTCATGATTATCATTAAGCTCGGGGAGCCAAGATAGCACGGAATACATCAAGGCACGCTCATCCATACTACCCGCCCCTTGTGAAACCCTGAATGAAGTCTGCGGAGTAAGTGGAATTAGTTCTATATATTGTTCTTTCTCTTTTGCCGCTATCTCCTGTTCCACCACTCTAAGATGTTGCATTGAAAGACGAGTCTCGGCTATGTCATCAGCAGAGGTTATCTCTTTTGAGAGGATAAGTTTGCGAATATTCTGACGGGCTATGTTTTGGTTGGAGCATACATACACCACCTTAAAAAGATCATCACCCTCTTCATACCTTAATAGTGCCATTTTTGCTATGACGCCACGGGCTATTAGCGTCTTGCCAAGGCCAACTTCATCAGCAACTAGGACTCGTTTCTGTCCCTTTCGGTATAAATAATCAATCCTTTTAACCGTAGCCCTCTGGAAATCTTTCAGTATGGCGAGGGTCTTCGCCTCAATCTTTTTTATTTGTGTTGTCGTACTCATTCCAGTTTCAGGGTTTTGGCAAAAGTATTATACATACTGATGAATTCATTTGGTATTATATCGGCATCAGAAATGTGGTCCATTACCTGACGGATTTCTTTCAAACGGTCTGGCTCAGTGTGTGCGGTCTTAAGCATTTTCTCGTAGATGGCAGGAAGACTCTCTTCAGTAGAATAATTTGTAAATCTATTTTCTAATTCTAAAGAAGTCTCCATCTCAATAGCACTAAGCACATAATCATCACCAAGTATAAATGCAAGATAGTCCACAAATGCGCTCTTATCTTTTAGAATGCTCCGAACAATCATATCATCTCGGTTAAAAGGCCTATCTGGCATCTCGGTTGGAATCAATATCATTCTTGAGATGCTCTCTGTTTTGCCCTTTACCGTTATTCGGTATAGTTCTGTCAGTTCGAGCGAACTCAGGCTTTCAAAGGTTACTTCTTCGGCAAGTCTTCGTGACCGCGCAGTACGTGCTGGGGCTATTTCTGCATTCGGGAAATCTAAGCGAGGTAAAGAGAAGGACACATGAACGTTGTATTTATCCCCTTTGGGAATCACCTTGGCTTTAGATTTAAGACGACAGATTCTTTTTATAGTACGCTCTAGAGCATCCTTCTCTTCAGAATCCGAAGAGGCGGTATCAATATCGTCAATGTCTATCTCCTCAAAAGGGTTTCCCTTTTCATCTGGGCCAAACAAGTCTGCTTCAATCTGATCCAAGTTCAGATAACGTCGGTAGCCCGATAACTTCAGCATCATTTCCACATTACGATATAAGCCATTTTCTGAAGTATTCATCGAGCCCAGATACAACGAAGAATCCGCGCCTTTGGTCATTAAATACATTTTTGCATGGATGTCTTGCTGATGAACCTTAGTCGGCTCATCTGAGACTATTTCTTCGCCATCTACGATGGCATCTTTCATTGTGAACACCTTGAAAGTTTCCAGTTTCCCTGCAATCTTATAGAGTTCCGAAGTTCTTGTGATTAAATGGCGCCGGGTATTCTTGAGAATGTTGCGCTGGTCGAATGATTGTAGTACGCTACTGGAAACAAATGGCGACAGGATGAGTAAATCGTGGAAGGTGTCCGTCATTAACGGATCCTTATCGATATCTGCAGAACCGATGCCGAGTGGGATTATTTCAAAGTCAAGGAAGCGCTTATCATCAAGAGCGAACTGGACAAAAGGTATGTCTTGTATAAATGCGTTTAAGATTCTCCGCTTTTCCGTTTTCTTCGATACTCCTTCTAATGCATTGTATTTTAAGAAATCCAAGAAATCTCCTATAGGGTAAGATGATCTATGGCGTTTACCAGTCGGTTTCCCGTCCAGACTTACAGCCACATCCCAACTTCGGTCAAAGGTCAAATTACGGCTCAGTACGATGAAACGATAAAACTGGATACCGTCAGCATCTTCATATTGGAGTAACCAAGTTTTTGGATGGAAAGAGGGATAACCTTTCCCTTTGATCTCCTTCAGCTTGACAGGAACAATCATTTTGTCAAGTAAAAGCATCAAAGGAGATTTTTCTGGAGGCATGGCTGCAATCTGCCCCGCCTCGCAAAAGACCAGCAATTTGTCTGAAAGGCCTTGGAGTGACTTTAGGATTGCAAAAGGATTCTGAGTAAGGGAACTGTCGGTGCTTTCCTGAATACCGAGAGCGATGCAAACCGACATAAGTGTTTCAAGGTCTAACGAGTAGGTAGTACCTACCGCCCTCACCAATGTATAGCCGACAGGAGGAATAAGGAGTTGTCCATAGTTCAGTCTTTCTTCTTTAGGCTTAAACATGGGAACCTCCTTTTTTTATATCCTTTATGAGTCTTTTGGCATCTGTAAACCTGTAATCCAGGTGGTAACCACCAATCCACTTATTTGGATCGTATTTGCTCTTGTTCTTTAATTTGGCACGAGCCCCTTTGATTCGAACTTCCTGTTTAATGATGGTATTATCCGCTGTTTCCCAATCACCAGACAATACAGCTCTCCTGAATTTTTTGAGGAAGTCCCGAAGACCAGAGTTACTTAGACGCAGGCTTGCAAAGATGGCATCTATATCAACCTGCTCAGCAAATCTCACCGCATTGTCTTTCACTTCATCCCATGCCCTAATCGCTATTTCATTCTGACCTTCTGATAGCATTAGATTGTACCGGATCTGGGCAAGGAATATGAAATTGTTAAAATGGTCAGCCAGGTCCAGCATGAAAGCATTCTCTTCGTCTATTATAGATTTAATATTCTTCGAGAATTTACTGAAATTCTCATCTTGCTCAATGTCAATGCCTTCTCGAAGAACATAAGCAAAAACAGAATTTGGATTGGATGTTTTAATTTTCAACGAAAGGAAGTCTGCTTCTTCAGGACTTAAGTCGATGGTAAGATGCTCTTTCCACCCTTGCTCGTAAGGGAGTTGCCAAAAGTTTCTGAAACGGAAATCTCCTGCTCCTGCGTCATCCTTATTGTTTTCTTCAGCATCCTCTTTCCTGTTGCCTAATGCGGAAGCCTTCTTTTCTTCCCTCAATTTGATGGCCAGACGGAAATATTCAGAAATAGTCATATTCTGAAACAGTCCACTATTGAATATCCCCAATGTACGAAGGCCATTCCAATAGATAGTAGAGGGCGGTCGTACCACCCATTTGGGCAGAATGGTTGCTCCAATAACACCAAGTTCACCACTAGTTTTCTTTAAAAGAACTGCAGATTCTTTCTCAATATCGTCCAGCCTTTTAAGAGCATTTGAGACCGTTATGACACGAGGGTCTGAAACCGTGTCCATCATCGCATATGGGATGATGAAAAAGTATTTTGCCCGAGTCTGAATGGTTGATGTGCCCGGAAAAAAGTAGTTGGCAAAACCGTCCCGAATAATGCCTATACCAAGTTCATCAACAGCGCCTTGTTCCTGGAACAGACGCAACACATCCATCGTTTTCTTTCGATCACTATCCGAAAAGTCTATCCAACCGAGATCCATATTTCCAGGGCTATATCACTGAACAAATAGTTGTACATCAAATTTAAGGCTTTTACGCGAGATTTATACCAATTAATAAAAGCTCTTGAAATGGGAACTTTATGATTTTGGCGATTTATTAACCAAAACCCACTCGACAGTAACGTCATCACTGATAGCCAAGTCTTCAGGGGTAATGTCAAGGCTCTCTGCGGTGCTTACTTTTGCCTCTGCTGTAGAGTGGATATTTCGGGCTTGGGAATAGATATGGACGTCTTCGTGGGTGTAATTGATATTCTTGACTTCTGATAGCGTACAGTCAAGGGCGGAAGCCATAATTTCGGCTTTCTCCCTCGCATCTTTTACGGCGCGTTCCAGCATTTTCAGTTGGTGCGGCCGAGGATCTTGGACTGTGTAACCAATATCAATTTGAGCGTCCTGAATGAATTTCCCAATACCGCGAACAATGTTGTTAACAAGGATATTGTCAATTCCTAGGTCAATTTTGATTCGCTGAGATAGCTCATAGCCATTCTTTTCATAGTACATATGGTGGCCATATTTGTCAGTGACACTCTTTTCAAAGTCAGAAATATCCATGCGGATGGTCTTGGCCAAGTTGCCTGGTTTTTTGTTGTATTCCAGAATTTTGACTATTTGGGCGAAATTATCTTTTGCTTTCTCGTAGGCATCTTGATATGTATTGAATCGACTGGATATGGTAATCTCTAGGCGGGTTACATCAGGGACCACATGAATAGACCCTCTGCCGGTTACAGTAATTGTTCTTTCCATTTCAATTATCTTTAATATGTTCAAGTACAAAGATAATAGAAACCTGTTCCAGATTGTGGTACAGGTTAAGAATATTTTATTCCACTGAGATTGAGCTGGCGACAGTGTAGCCTGTGGTCCAGGCGGCCTGGAGGTTGAAGCCTCCTGTGATCGCGTCGATATCGAGAACTTCCCCGGCAAAATAAATGTCGGGGTGTTTTTTTGCCTGAAGGGTATTCTGGTCTATTTCCTTGAGGCTCACTCCGCCGCAGGTAACAAATTCTTCCTTGAAGCGGCCCTTGCCGGTAATTTCGTAGGTATCGGAGGTAAGGATTGCTGAGAGTTTGTTCATCTGCTTTGTGCCCACCTCGCTGCAGCGGATATCTTCCCTTATTTCTGCCCTTGAAATTATATGGTTCCACAGCCTGTTGGTAAGGCCTTCTATGTTGATGGAAGAGAGCTTCTTGAGTTTATTCTCCGCGATGGCTTTTTTCAGGGTTGCCAAGGCCTCTTCCTGAGTCTTTGACAGCCAGTTTATGGTTAAAGGAGCTTTGTAGTTTGCCTCGCTGAGGAATCTTGCAGCGTATGAAGAAAGCTTCAGGGTGGCGGGGCCGCTGGTTCCCCAGTCGGTAACAAGAAGAATTCCGCTGCTCTTGAACTTTGTCTTTGGGATAGACAGAGTTACGTTGTTTACTACAGTGCCGTTGAGGCTTTTTATTGATTTGTCGCTGAGTTCAAAGGTAAATAGGGAAGGGATTGGCTTTTCGGTTTCTATGTTCAGTTTTGTCAGGAATTCGTAGCCTTTTTCAGTTTTCTTTCCGCCTGTTGTTACAACCTTGATGTCTTCTTTTAGGTCTGTGATATCGTTGATTATGCGGTTCGTCCTGATTTCCACGCCCTCTTGTTTGAGGAGTCTTTCAAGAGTGTGGACAATCTCCATGGCATCCTGGGACTGGGGGAATATGCAGCAGTCCTCCTGTGTAACGAGCTTTACTCCTTTGGATTCAAACCAGTTGACGGTGTCGACCGGGGAAAAGGTGTTGAAGAGCCTTTTCATCAGTCGGTGGCCTCTGGGATAGACATATTCCAAAGATTGGATTTGTCCGTTGGCATCCCTGAAATCCCGGAAGGAATTGGTTAGGTTGCAACGTCCCCCTCCGGTAATGGCAACCTTTGCAAGGAGCTTGTCCTGAGCCTCGTAGATGGTTACTTTGGCATTCGGAAGTCTCTGTTTAAGTTCAATGGCGCAGAAACATCCTGCAGCTCCGCCTCCTATTATAGCGATGGATTTCATTGCTTGGGATGTATGGTGACAAATACCAGTTCCGGACGGTTGAAGAATCTTGGGATCCTGGTGCTTTCCCTAGAAAGGCCGCGGCTTACAACGGCATAGCGGTCGTCTCCGAAAGGATAAAGGCCGCCTGTGTATTTAAGTTCTCCCGCATGGTCGGGAGCATAGATGCCTTCCTTATTCCAAGGCAGGCGGAACTGGCCTCCGTGGTAGTGCCCGGCTGTAACCATATCGTAAGGAGACTCCATGAAGATCTCTATCAGTTCCGGGCGGTGGTGGAGGAGGATGGTGTAGCGGGTTGTGTCGCAGAGCCTTGATAGAGAATCAACTGCAGCTCTTACAAGGTTCCAGTTAAGCAACTGGGTGACATCGACAACTCCGCAGAGGTTTATGGTGTCTTTCCTTATCTTGACCATGGTTTTCTCGTTCTCCAGATACCGTGTTCCCGAGTTTTTAATCATGGTCTTCATGGTATCCAGATTGCCGCTCTTCACCTCGTGGTTTCCCACAACGTACCAGCAGCTGTAGCGCTTGCCTATGTTGCTGAAAAATTCGGTGGTTATGTCCATCGGCCTCTCGTCGTCGTAGATGTCTCCGATCAGGAATATAAGGTCTGGATGGAATTTGTCTATCTGCTTTATGATTCTCCGTTCTCCTTTGCCGTAATAGCAGGAATGAAGGTCTGAAATAAGGGCTATTTTAAGATCTGAAGACAGTTTTGCGGATTCAATCTCATAATGCCTGATTTTCATCCTGCAATCCAGGCCGCAGGCCAGGAATAGAAGGAAAGCCAGAAGAATAATCCTTATTATGAGTCTGAGACTTTTCATTCAGATGCAAAATTAGCAAATGGAATCATCTTAATGCATACTTGCGGTAGTGGTTTCTGGTAAGGAGGAAGAAGAGCCCCACACCGATGATATGGGCTACAACCATTGTCAGGAAAGCCGAGAAATATCCATAATTCTCAGCGAATACACCTCCCAGAAGAATTCCCACACCAAGGCCCAAGTCCCAGGAAGTGAGGATGGTGGAGTTGGCGGTGGCCCTGCGGCTGTTAGGCGCCAGGTTTATAATCATGTTCTGCATTCCCGGCCACATGTGACCGTTGCCGAGGCCTATCAGTATCGCCGAGCCGTAGTAGGCTATGTTGGACGGCCAGAGGGTGAAGATAGCGTAACCTACTGTGGATATGAGGATTCCTCCCGCAACATTGCTGATGAGCTTGCCTTTTCGGAGGGATTTGGCTCCAATGAAACGGGAGAGTATAAGGCCCGCTGCCAGAAGCATGAAATATGTTCCCGTGCCTGAAGTGATTCCCAGCTTTTCCTTGCCGTAAATAGCCAGATAGTTGCTGAGGACTCCGTAGCAGTAGCCGAACATGAAGATGTTAAGAGCTATTGCCCAGCCCTTTACAAGGAAGAAACGATCCAGGGAAATCTTTCTCTTTTCCTGTTTTTTGTGCTTACTCGGGGCATCTATGCTGCTGGCCAGCCAGAACGAAATGCCGGCCACCGCAAAGGCCAGCCAGAACAGAAGCTGGTAGCTGTTGGACCATTTGAACAGGAAGATTGCCACGGTAGGGGCGATGGCCGTTCCGAGGTTGTTGCTGATGCCGTAAAGCCCTATGCCTTCTGTCCTCCTGGAAGAAGGAAGCACGTCAATCGCCATAGTGTTGTTTGCAACCGTAGCTGCTCCGAACGGGGCTCCGTGGAGGGTTCTGGCAATGGCAAACAGCAGAAGGGAGCTTGCCGCCAGGTAGCTTCCGAACATTATAAAATTGGCAAGCACGAATACCAACAGCACTTTCTTGCGGTGGAACGTGTCCGCTATGTAGCCGGAAAAAGGCCTTGCCGCGATAGCCAGAAGGGCATATCCGCTCAGCACAAATCCTATGGTATCCTTTGTGGAATGGAACGTATCGCTCAGATATACAGGCAGCAGCGGCGTAATCAGATAGAATGCGAAGCTAAGGCAGAAATTGACCGCCATAACCTTTGTGTAGTTCCTGTTCCAGAGTTTCTCGTGTGCTGCCATTGCGGTGGCAAATTTAGTAAATTTGTACCCGTTATGTTTGACAATATCATTATAAGGGGGGCCAGGGAGAATAACCTCAAAAATATATCGCTGACTATCCCCAAGCACAAGATAACCGTTTTTACGGGGGTGAGCGGATCGGGGAAAAGTTCCCTGGTGCTGGATACTATTGCCGCGAAGAGCCGCAGGGAACTCAACGACACGTTTCCTACATTTGTCCAGAGGTATCTGCCAAAGTATGGGAGGCCTCACGTGGATTCTGTTGAGAATCTGCCGATTGCAATAGTCATTGACCAGAAGAAGCCTGCCTCCAATTCCCGCTCTACCGTAGGCACTTATACGGATATATATTCTCTTCTGCGATTGCTTTTCTCCAGGGTGGGGAAGCCGTTTGTGGGCTATGCGGAGAGCTTTTCCTTCAACCATCCGGACGGAAGCTGCCCGAGGTGCGCAGGACTCGGTGAAATCCGCGAACTGGATATCCACAAGCTTGTGGACTTTGACAAGAGCCTCAACGACGAGGATACAATACATTACATAGCCTTCCACAAGGGCGGCTGGAGATGGATCAGATATGCCCACAGCGGGCTTTTTGACCTGGACAAGAAGATTAAGGACTACAGTCCTGAGGAACTGGACCTGTTCCTGAATTCCCCGCAGATACGCCTCAAGAATCCGCCTTCCAA
Organism: Bacteroidales bacterium; assembly: GCA_017548505.1. Lineage (GTDB taxonomy): Bacteria > Bacteroidota > Bacteroidia > Bacteroidales > UBA932 > Egerieousia. The sequence continues at coordinate 9,171 of JAFYZX010000048.1, forward strand.
CTGGCCCAGGACCGCTAAATATGAGGGACTTATTCCAAGGATGTACCGCAGCATAATTAACTCTGAGGAGGGGCTTCTGCATTCAGCGGTGCTGAACCCGATGCTGAAGATGGGAGTGTGCCCGGACTGCGGCGGAACGCGCCTAAACAAAAAAATACAGTCCTGCAAGATTGATGGATTGAACATCGCTGAGGCTACAGCCCTTTCTATAAGGAAACTGAACCGCTGGATTGCCTCAATATCTGACCCTCTGGCAGAGGACCTCAAGGCCGCGATAGGGGCGCGTCTTACTGCTCTGGAGGAGATCGGCCTCGGCTACATCAGCCTGGACCGCCCGATTGGCACCCTGTCCGGAGGAGAAGCCCAGAGGTGCAAGATAGCGAAGTACATAAACTCATCTCTGTCTGATGTGATGTACGTGCTGGATGAGCCGAGCATTGGCTTGCATAACAAGGATATAGAGCGGATGAAGCACTCCGTGAGGAGGCTTCGCGATGCGGGGAACACTGTCCTTCTGGTGGAGCATCACAGAGAGATGATAGGCATTGCGGACCACATTGTAGATATGGGGCCGGGGCCAGGTTCGGAAGGCGGAAAGATAATCTTCGAGGGCTCTTATCCCGAGCTTCTTTCAAGCGGAACTGATACGGGACGGATGCTTTCCGCTAAGTCTTCATTCAAGGAATCCGTAAGATGTCCTAAGAGTTTCTTTTCTCTGGAAAACACCACGCACCACAATCTGAAGAATGTATCCATTGATTTGCCCCTCAACGTGTTCTGTGTAGTTGCAGGTGTGGCCGGAAGCGGCAAGAGTTCCCTTATGGAAGCCTTCTGCAATGCCCGTGGAGGAGACGATATGATATACATCAGCCAGAAAGGAATAGGCATAAGCCTTAGGAGTACCCCTGCAACTTATATGGGTGTGGCGGACCTTATCCGGAAGATGTTCGCCAAGGCAAACGGCAAGGCCGAGACTTACTTTGCCTTTAACGGCAAGGGAGCCTGTCCGGTTTGCGGGGGCAAGGGAGTGGTGGTGGCGGAGATGGCGTTTATGGACAGCATAGAAACTGTCTGCGAGGCCTGCAAGGGGCTGCGGTATTCTACTGAAGCACTGGAATATACATACGAGAGTCCTCAAACGCACCAGAGGCTTAATATCGCCGAGGTGATGAATCTCTCCGTAAGGAAGGCCTGCGAGTTTTTCCGCGGCAGCAAGGTGGAGGAAAGGCTGCTCCCGATGATGGACGTCGGGCTCGGATACCTGCATTTGAACCAGGCCCTG
>JAFYZX010000049.1 GCA_017548505.1 Bacteroidales bacterium
CCCTGCTCCGGTTAAGGAGGAAAAGAAGGCTGAAGAAAAGCCTGTCCAGATCAAGGATTCCCAACAGGCCAGGGCTGAGAGCAAGGAAGAAAGGCGCCGCAGAAAAGAGGTTGAAAAACTGGAAAACGAAATCGCCGAGCTGGACTTCAAGATTGCAGATATAGAGCAGCAGCTCTCTTCCCCGATGGGAGCGGAAGAAGTGGAAAAACTATCTAAGGAATACTCCCGTCTCAAGGATGAACGGGATTCCAAACTGGAAAAGTGGATGGAGATTTCCTCCTAGGCTATCTGGCCCTAATCAGAGAAAGAATTGCGGCACAGGCCGTTGCAACATTCAGGGACTCGGAACCCTGACCGCCTTTTCTCACATTACCCGTCTTGTCGTATGACGGAATAAGTATGTGCCTGTCCCTTGGAATAAGGCCGGAAACCTCATCTGAAATCCCGAAGGATTCGCTGCCAAGGACAACAAGGCCTCCTTCTTCGATTCCATCGTAAAAACTATCTGAGACCGGCTGGCCGTCAAGGAATGTACCGAAAGTGCGGATTTCTTTTTTCTCGGCGATGCCAATCACCTTATCCAAAGGAGCGTAGCAGACTTTAACCCTGAAGATTGCACCCATAGTGGCCTGAACTGTCTTCGGATTGTATAGTTCCACGCAATCCTCCGAGCAGAACACAGCGCTCACACCGAACCAGTCAGCAAGACGGATAATGGTGCCAAGGTTTCCGGGGTCCTTCACCCCGTCAAGAAGAAGGAACAGACCTCCTTTCTTAATGTCTATATCGCTGAGTGAAAGATTCTTCTGCCTCAGAACAGCAAGGATAGGGGATGGAGAGGAAAGAGAAGAAATACGTGCCATATTGCTTTCACCGATTTCATCCCTTTTCCATACGCTCTCAACCTCGAAACCTGAAGAAAGGGCCTCTTCCACCATCTTCTCCCCTTCCACTACAAACATAGAAAGGGAAGAACGGAACTTCTTCTGCTGAAGAGAGCGTATCTCCTTGATTTTGGCGGATGTAAGACGATTCTCCATACTAGTATCCGAGTATCTTGAGCATGCTCTTGTAACTCTGCTCCTTGCTGAAGAGCTTGGTAGTGTAGTCTCCCGTGGCATCCTTGTCTATGATGACGTGCTTTGGAGCAGGGATCAGACAGTGCTGGATTCCACCGTAACCGGCGATGGATTCCTGGTAAGCTCCGGTATGGAAGAAACCGATATATAGAGGTTCCTCCTCCTTTCTGCCCTCGGTAATCGGAAGGAAAATAGCGTTAGAGTGGGCCTCTGCATTGTAGTAATCTTCTGAATCACAGGTAAGACCGCCAAGGAATACCCTCTGGTACTGGTTTTCCCACTTGTTTATAGGAAGCATTATGAATCTCTTCTTGATTCCCCAGATATCAGGCAGGGTAGTCATGAACGAACTGTCTATCATATACCATCTCTCACGGTCATTCTGCTGCTTTACGTCAAGTACCTGGAAGATTGTGGCTCCGCTTTCACCAACCGTAAAACTTCCGAACTCGGAGAAAATCTGAGGCTCGGCGACGCCTCTCTGGTTGCATATAGTCTTGATCTGGGAAATTACCTCTTCGGTCATGTACTCGTAATCATAGTCATCCACAAGAGAAGATTTGATTGGGAAGCCTCCACCGATATTCAGGGAATCCAGGTCAGGGCAAACGGCCTTCAGATCGCAATATACGTTAACGCACTTTGACAATTCGTTCCAATAGTAAGCGTTGTCCTTTATACCGGTATTGATGAAGAAATGCAACATTTTCAGCGAGAATTTGCCGCTTTTGGCAATCTTGGTCTTGTAGAAAGGAACAATATCCGAATACCTTATGCCGAGCCTGGAGGTATAGAACTCGAACTTTGGCTCCTCCTCTGAAGCAATGCGGATTCCTATGCTGGTAGGAGCGGTGACTGTCTTGTCCAGATCGTCGAATTCACTCATGTTGTCCAGGATCGGAATGATGTTCTTCCATCCGTCGTTGCACTTGGCGGCAATATTTTCTATATAGGTATCTCTCTTGTAGCCGTTGCAGACAATCACTATGTTCTTGTCTATAATCCCCTCATCATAAAGGGCATCCACAAGATTGAAATCAAATGCCGATGATGTTTCCAGATGAATGTCGTTCTTGAGAGCCTCCTGGAGAACAAAGGCAAAATGGGAACTCTTGGTGCAGTAGCAATAATGGTAGCTGCCCTTGTAATCTACCTTGGCCATCGCCACGTTGAACATTCTCTTAGCCCTCTGAATCTGGCTCGATATCTTAGGAAGATAGGTGATTTTGAGCGGTGTCCCGTACTGGTCTATCACATCCATCATAGGAATATCGTGGAAGAAAAGATTGCCGTCTTCTACTCTGAATTCGGCCTGTGGCCAGTCAAAAGTCTGCTCGACCAAATTGATGTACTTGTTCTTCATATTGCCAATCCAAGTAAGTTAGTTTATAGTTTTCAGAGCAATCCAAGTGAGTCGGATTGCCTATTGCAATGCAAATATATTCATTATTGGCATTATTTGGCGGTTTTTGAGTATTTTTGAAGGCAATTATGAAAGCAAAAGCCCTGATATCAGTTTTCTCTATTTGTGCTCTGCTATACTCCTGCAGTATGACGAAGGTCATTCCTGAAGGCCAGAGTATGCTCACAGCCAACGAGATAGTCTTTACCAAGGACAAGCCGGAGGAACTCAGCGACCTTGCCAAATACATTAAGCAGACCCCGAAAAAGGGTATTATGGGCTATCAGTTCAGCGTCGCCCTGTACAACACCGGAAAGGGGAGCGGCAGGGGATGGGACAAAATCGCCGAGAAAATGGGCACCCCACCTCTCATTTTTGATGAAGACCTTGTTGAGAGTTCCGTGAAGAACATGCTCAACCACATGAAATTCAAGGGATTCTACGACTCCAAAATAACAACCTCCTTCAAAACTGAAAACAAGAAGACAAAAGTTACATACACAGTAACTCCAGGAAACCGTTACATTATAGATACCATTACCTACACGATTCCGGATGTGGATATGTACGACATTATGTCTGCCAACAGGAGTGAAAGCCTGGTCAAGGAAGGGGACTGGCTCTCCGAGGATATTCTGGAACAGGAATCTGAAAGGGTCGCTGATATATTCAGAAACAAAGGCTATTACGGGTTTGACAAAGGATACCTGTTCTTTACAGGGGACACTTTGGCTCATAATGGAAAGAGCCATCTGGACATTGCAATCAAGGATTATCTGAGAAGCGGAAGCCCTAAGGACGCAAGACCGCACAAGGTGTTCACATTCTCGGACGTGCTGGTTTCCACAAGAAGGAATTTCAACCAGATCCGTTCAGCCAGAACTGAGATGGATTCTTCATTCACGGCTAGAAGAGATTCACTTCTAACCGTCTGGAGAAACCAGATAGACACCATCCCATACGGGAATATTAAGGTTGTCAGTTTCTCGCAGACAGGCAATCTGGTAAGGAAGAAGGTCCTTAACCGCCTGAATCTGATAAAGCCGGGGGAGCAATACAACGAAGACATCGTCGAGTCTACTTATTCCAGATTCTCCAGCCTTAACCTTTTCTCCAGCGTAAACATCCAGCAGCAGGAGGTGGATTCTTCCGGGGTGCAGACTTCCATCACACTGCAGGCTACCAACGTTCAGGGATTCAAGGTGGATCTGCAGGGAAGCACAAACGCCAACGGACTTCTGGGTATTTCTCCTGCAATATCGTATTTCCACAAGAACGTTTTCAGGGGAGCGGAAGTGCTGACCGTAGGACTGATGGGAGATTTCCAGTTCAAACTGCACAGCAATATACATTCAACGGAAATAGGTATAAACACCACCCTGGATATACCACGCTTCCTGTTTGCCCCAGGCAAATGGTTCCGGTCAAGAACAATCCCGCACACTGAGGTTGCAACATCCTACAGCTATCAGACAAGGCCGGAGTATACACGCAACATACTGTCTGCCAGCTATAACTACAGCTGGAATGTCAAGCGCAAACTGTTTTGGAAAGTGTCTCCGATACAGGCAAACATCGTGAGAATCTACAACCTGGATTCCGCCTTCTACAATAAGCTCAGCGATCCATATCTTAAAAACAGCTACAGCAACCACTTCGACCTCGGAGTAGGGGCCAGCGTTTATTACATCTCCGACCCATCCATTAAACCGGTACGGAATTTCTGGTATATAAGATATGGTCTGGATCTTTCCGGAAATGTTGTAAGTCTCTTCAACTCCCAGATGAAGAAAAACGACAGGGGAGAAAGAATGATCTGGAAATCCCCTTACTCCCAGTATTTCAGGATGGAAATGAGTGGAGTCTATACGTTCAAGTTCGGAGCAAATCCTAACCACATGCTCGCATTCAGGGCATTGGGAGGAGTCGGCAAGGGATATGGAAATTCCAGGATGCTTCCATTGGAGAAAATGTTCTGGGGTGGAGGAGCCTACGACATGAGAGGATGGCAGCCAAGAACCCTCGGACCTGGCTATGCCCCGAGAGACAGCGCCTTCAGAATCCCGAACCAGACGGGAGACATCAAGCTTGAAGCCAATATGGAGTATCGTTTCCCGATAATTTCCATCCTTAACGGAGCGGTATTCTCAGACCTTGGAAATATCTGGACATTCGACCGCAAGAACAAGGTTACAGGTGAGGAAGCGGACCCTAGGGGAGTGTTCCGCACAAAGGATTTCTACAAGCATCTGGCCCTGGACTGGGGGTTGGGGCTAAGACTGGACCTGGACTTTGCAGTCATCCGCCTGGACCTTGGATTCAAAACATATAATCCGGCCTCAGCACAGTGGATAGGGCCGGACAAATGGCTCAAGAAGGATAACTTCGAAATCAGTTTCGGAATCGGCTATCCTTTCTAAACCTACTCAAATTCAAAATATCCGAAGAATTCAGGGCGGTGATAATCAGGCCTTTCTGTTCCAACCGGATTCCACGTCAGATAGTGGCGGTGCTGCATGTCGTCTCCGCATTTGAAGACATTTCCACGCGCAGTCCTTCCCTTTAATGCGGAAACTTCCTTTCCCTGAAGAATCAAATCCAGCGGAACAGCAATAATCATAGACCATTTGAAAGGCTCGTTGTCTGAAGCTATTCTCGTTCCAAAAGCCTCGGTTCCCAAAGAACTGAATCTGAGAATCCTGTCCATACGATCCTTTTCAAAATGCTCCCTTCCCTGCTTGGAAGGTCCGTATCCCACAATACCGCGGCCGATGCAGTTCATCTCGATGTTGTAATAAACGCCTGTTTCCTCGTCCGGCAGGATAAACAGTTCCATACAGTCATCTGTCCACGGACGGGCTCCCGAGTCGGCCGGGAAAGTGGCCCTGAGTTCCGTCTCCTCCACCTGATAACGTATGTAAAGATAAGAATCAGAGTACATTATCTTGAAAGAAGCCTTAGGAGAGTAATCTCCGTTGCGGTTCGGCCAGTTGACAACATCCACAGCATTGGAAGCTATGGAGGAAAACTTTTCCTCAATCTCCCTAAAGCAAGGATTGGCGCATTCGAAATCCACGTGTGAAACTTTTGCGAGTCTGATCTTTTCCATCTTGGGTTTAGGTCTGGTTTGTCCGTACAAAAAATTTCCTGCCCCGCACAGCCAAAGGCCGAGCAAAGCAGGAAACATCATTTTCAGTAAACTGAGTTTCATTACCACTTGTATTTAACGAAGAGTTCTATAGCCTGGTACTCAGCCATTCCGAGCTTGTCGAAGATGACAGCCGTATTGTGGTTTCTCTCCTCGGCCCTGAGCCAGAACTCTCTGGAATCCGAACCCGGGAACAGAGGATAATCCTTCTGGGACTGGTGGCGGAAGATGGCGCTGCGCTTGATCTTCACTTCCTCAGGACTCAGAGGAACTGCCATTTCTGCCTCGGCGACATCCCACTCCTGCCAAGCGCCCCTGTACATCCAGATGCGGCAATCCTTGAACCAAGGCTCGTCCTTAAGCTCCTCGCAGGCCTTGATAACGGACTCAAAACAAACCCTGTGTGTTCCGTGAGGATCGGAGAGGTCTCCAGCAGCAAAGATCTGGTGAGGCTTGATTCTCTGGAGGAGTTTCTTCACGATTTCAATATCTTTCTTTCCGAGTGGCTTCTTCTTGACTCCACCTGTCTCGTAGAACGGCAGGGAGAGAAAGTTCACGTGGTCATCAGGAATACCAAGATAACGGCAGGCGCTGCGGGCCTCGCTGCGGCGGATATAAGTCTTTATCCTGCGGACAATCAGCGGATCTGCCTGTCCCGGATGCTTCTTTGCGAGTTCCTTCTCTATCTTCTTGAAAAGGGCATCGGCGTTCTTAGGGTCAATGTCAAATATGTCAGCGCTGTCGCGGATAAAATCCAGGTATCTTATAACATCGTGGTCGAACACCGCAATGTTTCCGCTGGTCTGGTATGCCACGTGGATATCGTGTCCGTGCTCTGCAAGACGCGCAAGGGTTCCTCCCATTGAAATCACGTCGTCATCCGGGTGAGGGGAGAAAACAACGACTCTCTTAGGATATGGCAGAGCCCTTTCAGGACGGGTAGAGTCATCTGTATTAGGTTTTCCTCCCGGCCATCCGCTGATAGTGTGCTGAAGATCGTTGAACACCTTTATATTTATCTGGCTTGCAGGACCTTTCTCGGTAACCAGGTCTGCCATTCCGTTGTCGTTGTAATCCCTGTCCGTGAGTTTGAGGATAGGCTTGTTCAATTTGAGGCAAAGCCAGAAAACGGACTTGCGGATAAGATACGGAGTCCAGTTAACCTTGTCTGTGAGCCAAGGGGTCTCGATTCTGGTAAGGTTTACGGCAGCGGCCCTGTCAAGAATTATGTGGGCATTCCCGTGCTCCTGGAGATAAGAGGCCGGAACCATCTTGGTAACCTCGCCCTCAACAATCTTCTTGATCTTAGGAGCACTTCCCTCTCCCCAGGCAAGATAGTATATCTTTTTGGCTTCCAGTATGGTAGCAATACCCATCGTAATGGCGTAGTAAGGAACGTCATCCACTCCGAAGAACTCGCTTGCGGCACCAACCCTGGTTGTAAAGTTGAGGTTAATCTTCCTTGTGCGGGAGTTGTATGGAGAACCTGGCTCGTTCATTGCCATGTTGCCGGTAATGACAATATCGATTCCTCCGGCTTTCTCTATTTCCATCTCATAATTCTGGCAGTATTCCTCCATCTTGTCTCTCTTGGAACTGTCTATGAAATGGATATTCTTCTTAGGGATGTCCACATCATCCAGCAGACACTCCTTAAGGAATCTGTAATGGCTTTGCAATTCGTTGCGGTCCAGAGGATAGTAGTCGTCCATTCCGAAAACTTCAATATTCTTGAAGCTCATTTTCTTTTCCTTTACCGCAGCGATAAAGTCGTCATAAACCTGCAGGCAGGCAGACGATGCCGCCAGTGCCAGAACAAGGTTCTTTCCCTCAGCTGCCTTCTTCTTGGCCTGAACCATTACATCTCTCACGATGACCTTGGAGGCCTCTTTCTGCTGATTGAAAATCTTTACAGGCAGCTTTTCATACCTTTTAGAAAAATCAGATGTCAAAAACATATCTTAAACGAATTATATCTTGTCTATTGAATTCATTGTCTTCCTGAGAGCAACCAGCTGAGCCAGAAGGCCGTCCATAAGGGCCAGGTTCAGCATGTTGGCTCCGTCGCTCTTTGCTGAAGCGGGATCCGGATGGGTTTCCATGAACAATCCGTCCGCTCCGGCTGCAATGCCGGCACGGGCAATGTGAGGGATCAGTTCAGGCTCCCCGCCTGTAACTCCGGACATTTGGTTAGGCTTCTGGAGAGAGTGGGTGACGTCCAGAACCACAGGGCAACCGAATTTCTGCATCTTCGGGATGCTGCGGAAGTCTACCACAAGGTCTCCGTAACCGAACTGGCTGCCTCTTTCTGTAAGCATCACATTAGGGTTACCGCTGTCGCGGACCTTCTGCACAGCAAATGTCATAGCTTCAGGAGACAGGAACTGTCCCTTCTTGATATTCACCCACTTGCCGGTAGCGGCAGCAGCCTGAAGCAGCTCTGTCTGGCGGCAGAGGAAAGCAGGTATCTGGAGTATGTCAATATCGTATGAAGCGGCAAGTGCAGCCTCCTGGGCACTATGGATATCGGTGACTATCGCCACTCCGAGTTCTTTCCTTATAGAGCGTAAAAGGGCAAGGCCTTCCTTGTCTCCGATACCGGTGAAAGAGGTGATCTTGGAGCGGTTTGCCTTCTTGTATGATGCTTTGAAAATGAAAGGAATCTGATATTTTGCAGTCAGATTCTTGAGAGTCTCCGCGATGGAACGGGTTATTTCCTCGCCCTCAATCACGCATGGACCCGCCATGAGGAAAAACATCCCGTTGTTATAATCTGTAACCAGTTCCAAATTTTTCATCGTGCAAATGTATAAAAAATGGTCAGTAATTGTATTTCTCCCAGAGCAATTTCAGACGCCTTCTGATCTCGTCTTCGCTGCGGTTGGAGGACGGCTCGTAAATCCTGGTTCCCGAGACTTCTTCCGGAAGGAATTCAAGGTCTGCGAAATTGCCCTCAAAGTCGTGCGCGTACTTGTATCCCTGATGGTATCCGAGCTCTTTCATCAACTTGGTAGGGGCGTTTCTCAGATGGAGCGGAACACTAAGGTCTCCGCTTTGCTCCACAAGGCTGAGAGCCACATCTATGGCCATGATGGATGAGTTGCTTTTTGGGCTTGTAGCCAGATAGATGGCACACTCGGAGAGAGGTATTCTGCCCTCCGGCATTCCAATCTGCTGAACAGCGGCAAATGTGCTTTGTGCCAGCAGCAGGGCATTCGGATTTGCAAGCCCTATGTCCTCTGCGGCAAGGATCACCATACGGCGCGCGATGAAGAGGGGATCTTCCCCGCCCTTAATCATTCGGGCCAGCCAGTAAACCGCCGCGTTCGGATCCGAGCCCCTGAGGCTCTTAATGAAGGCCGATATGATATCGTAATGCTGCTCTCCGTTCTTGTCGTAAAGAGCCATATTCTCCTGCAGGCGCTCCTTCACGACATCGTTTGTAATCTCGATGTCTTCTCCCTCGGGGAAACTGCCCACAATAATCTCCAGCACATTCAGGAGCTTGCGGGCATCTCCGCCGCTATAGCGGAACAAGGCTTCTTTTTCGGTGACCTTTATATTCCTCGATGAAAGATAGGGATCCTTCTCCAGTGCACGCTTTAGAAGGGTGTCCAGATTCTCCACGCTAAGTTCCTTCAGCACAAACACCTGACAGCGAGACAGAAGCGGGCTGATCACCTCAAAGGAAGGGTTTTCCGTTGTGGCACCTATCAAAATGATGGTACCGTCTTCAACTGCACCCAGCAGGGCATCCTGCTGCCCCTTGTTGAAACGGTGAATCTCGTCGATGAATAAAATAGGGGTCTTGGTATTGAAAAGGTTCTTGTCCTTTGCCTTGGCAAAAACCTCACGCACCTCCTTCACTCCGGAACTGACCGCAGAGATCGTGTAGAAATTGCGGTCCAGCTGCTTTGAAATAATGTGTGCAAGAGTGGTTTTCCCCACGCCTGGAGGCCCCCAGAGTATGAAAGACGACAGATTGCCGCTTTCTATCATTTTGCGCAGCACACTGCCTTTCCCCACAAGATGTTCCTGCCCCACATAATCGTCCAGGGAAACGGGACGGATCCTTTCCGCAAGCGGTATCTTGATGTCTGTATTCATTTCAGGTTTATTTGTCAGTCGCAAATTTAATCAAAAAGACTATCTTTGAAGAACGATTTTATATCACAGGCTATGGAAGATATAAAAAGAACAGGCAAGGGTATCAGGAAATACTTCTCGATGAAGGGTTTTCTTTCGGACAAGAGTGATGTTGTCAAAAGAATAAACGACGGCATCACTTTCCGCGGTCCTTATCTTTGGGTTCTTGTCTTTGCGATATTGCTGGCTTCTTTAGGACTTAACGTCAACTCTACCGCAGTAATAATCGGCGCGATGTTGATTTCTCCATTGATGGGTCCTATAATCGGTATGGGTTATTCAGTGGGAACCAACGACTTCGATCTCCTTAAGAAAAGCCTCACCAACTATGGGGTTGCCACTCTTATAAGTCTGATTACCGCCACTGTATATTTTGCTCTCACTCCTTATCACGGAGCCCAGAGCGAACTTCTTGCAAGGACTTCCCCGACACTTTACGACGTTCTGATAGCCCTGTTTGGCGGCGCTGCCGGAATTGTTGCCATCGCCTCCAAAGACAAGGGGAACATTCTGCCTGGAGTAGCGATAGCGACCGCCCTGATGCCGCCTTTGTGCACGGCGGGATTCGGTATAGCCAGCCTTAACCTGAAATATTTCTTCGGAGCCTTCTTCCTGTATTTCATTAACACGGTTTTCATAGCTCTTGCCACTTATATTGGAGTCAGGGCTATGCGCTTCCGCCATGTTGCAAAACCAGATGACGGTAATTTCCAGAGGGTTAGGGGATATCTTATAGCAATCGTGGTTGCCACGATGGTTCCAGCCGCAATCTTTACCGTTAATATTATAAGGGAGAGTTTCTTTGCATCCGACCTCCAGCATTTTATAAGCAACGAAATGTCATTCACCGGAAGCCAGATAGTATCGCAGAACATAGACAAGAACGAAAAGATACTGACTCTGGCTGCCGTGGGAAGAGAAATACCGGAAACAAAAATCGCCGAAGCAAAAAGCAAAATGCCGTTTTACGGTCTTGGGGATTATGAACTCAACATTATCCAGGGGAACTTGACAGACAGTATCCTGTCTCTTAAAGGATCAATTTCAATGTTCAATGCCACCAAGGATGAACTAAACGCAACCATAACGCATCAAAGTGCAGAAATTTCCAGTCTCCTGGAAAGGATTGCACAACTTACAAGATACGAGACTGTTGCAAAGCAGATGATTGACGAAGTCCAGACTTTGTTTCCGCAGGTTAACACATTGAGTCTTGCTCCGACAATCGAAACAGGAAAGGACACAAACGACATTTCAAGTTATATCACGGCCCAGATCGTATTGAAAGATAAAGCTGAAATTCCTGCCGACGAAATAAGCCGTCTCCGCGATTTTATAAAAAAGAGAGTAGATGCAGATTCTTTGGTATTGATTTTGAGATAAGGATCTACCGACATTGAAAGAGATATTTCTATTTAACATAATATAAATTGTCTGACAAATTTAACAATTAAGAAAATGGCTACAAAGACAACCAAGAAGGCAGCTCCTAAGAAAGCCGCCCCTAAACTTAAGCTGGACAAGCCGGCTATCCTTGTTGTGGATATGCTCAACGATTTCGTAACCGGCGCTCTCGGATGCGACCGCGGACGCGCAATTGTTCCTGCAACTGCTAAGCTTCTGGACGCTGCACGCAAGAAAGGCGTTCCCGTAATTTTCTGCAACGACTGCCACATTAAGGGCATCGACCTCGAGCTCAAACTCTGGGGAGACCACGCAATCAAGGGAACCAAGGGTGCCGAGGTTATTCCTGAACTCAAGCTCTGCGCAAAGGACTATGTAGTTCCAAAGAGACGCTACAGCGGATTCTTCCAGACAGACCTGGACATCCTTCTGAAAGAGCTCGGCGTTAAGACCGTTATCATGACCGGACTGCACGCCCACATGTGCGTAAGACACACATCTGCAGACGCTTACTGCCTTGGTTACAATGTAGTAGTAGCAAAGGAAGCTACCGATTCCTTCACTGAGGAAGATTACAAGATCGGTATTGCTTACCTTAAGACCTGCTATGGCGCTGACGCTTACAGCAACAAGGAACTGATTGCCGCTTTCTAATATGAGCCGAAAGCGCAATAAAGAAAAGCAAATCATTGAAAATGTGAGCATTGAGGCCGTTGCCGCTGAAGGCAATGGCCTTGCTCATATTGATGGCAAGGTTCTTTTTGTTCCCAAATGTGTTCCCGGAGACGTTGTGGACGTGCAGATTACGCGCTCACGCAAAGGTTTCATGCAGGGAAACCCGATAAGGCTGGTCAAGGAGTCCCCGATCCGCCAGAAACCGTTCTGCCCGCATTACGGAGTGTGCGGCGGCTGCACCTGGCAGGCTCTCCCATACGACAAGCAGCTGGAATTCAAGCAGCAGCAGGTTGTAGACCAACTGACCCGGATAGGGCACCTGACACTCCCCCCTATCTCCCCCATTCTCGGTTCTGAACGCACTGTAGACTACCGCAACAAACTGGAATTCACTTTCTCCGACCGCAGGTGGCTTTTCAATGACGAGAGGCTTAACCCGGATGGTTCCGAGAAGGAATTTTCACCGGAAGAACTCCTCGGACTCGGCTTCCATATTCCGGGAATGTTCAGCAAAGTGCTGGATATCAAGGAATGCCGCCTCCAGAAAGAGCCGTCCAACGCCATAAGGCTTTTCGCCAGGAAATATGCTGTAGAGCATGGCTTGGGTTTCTTCGACCTTTACAACCACACGGGACTGCTCAGAAACATTGTCATCCGTTCAACCGAGGACGGATGCTTCGGCATCAACCTGGTTATAGGAGCCTCCGGAATCGGTGAGAAACCTTCCAAAAAGCAGATGCAGGATGCCGGGAATATGGTAAAGGCAATCTGCACCGAATTCCCTCAGGTCACATCCGCCTACCTTACCGTAAACAGCAAGGCCAACGACAGTTACGACGGCTGCCCTATCTACCGTATCCAGGGAAACGAGTTCCTCGTGGAGAAAATGGAAGACATTTCTTTCCGGATCGGACCTAAGTCTTTCTATCAGACAAATTCCCTCCAGGCCTACCGCCTCTACTCGGTGGTAAGGTATTTCGCCGCTCTCAAGGGAGATGAAGTCCTCTATGACCTTTACACCGGAACCGGCACAATCGCCCTGTTCCTGGCCCGCAAGGTCAAGAAGGTCATTGGAGTGGAATATGTGGAAGAAGCTGTCGCCGATGCAAGGCTTAATGCAAGGGACAACGGCATAGACAATGCGGAATTCTTTGCCGGTGACATGAAGGATGTGCTCAACGAGGCGTTCATCAGAAAGCACGGCAAACCGGACGTTATTGTCCTGGACCCTCCAAGAGCCGGCATCCATCCGTCTGTAGCCCAGGTGATTCTGAAGGCCTCCCCTAACCGCATAGTATATGTGAGCTGCAACCCGGCCAGCCAGGCAAGAGACCTGGAAGTCCTCTGCCGGGACTATACAATCCTGAAGGTCCAGCCTGTGGACATGTTCCCTCACACCCAGCACGTGGAAAATGTGGTGCTGCTGGAAAGCAGCAAATAGTTTTTTTGTTAAATTTGTGAAAACTCATCTTTAAAAAACATAATTATGTCTTTAATCAGCGATTTGATTTCAAAGCAGGTTAATTCTGCTACCGGAGGAATCGAGATTCCTTCCGACATCAAGAGCCAGGTTCTAGGTGGCCTCGGCGAATCCATCCTCGGCAGCCTTACCCAGACTGCTGCAAAACAGGGCGGAACTGACCTCATCACAGACCTTCTCACAGGCAAGACCAGCGCAGCCAGCAGCCCTATCACAGCATTGGCAGGAAGTCTGTTCTCCACCAACATTCTCAGCAAGCTGAACCTAGGCGGCGGATTGGCAAAGTCTCTTACCGGTTTGATCCCTAACATTCTGGGAGGCCTCAAGGGATTCATCAAGGACCAGGACGGCGACGGCGACATTGACCTGAAGGACATCATGCTCTCCATCACCGGCGGCGGCAACGCCAACGGCGGAAGCGGCCTCGGAAGCATTATCGGAGCTGCTACCAGCATCCTCGGAAGCCTTATGGGTGACAAGAAGTAAAATCACTCATCTGTTCTAGAAAGAAAGGGATGGCCTCAGGTCATCCCTTTTTATTATCTTTACAAACCAATACAACAGATATGGCAGACGAAAAGATAATATTCTCGATGAACGGTGTGGGCAAGATCCTGCCTCATAACAACAAAGTAATTCTCAAGGACATATACCTTTCTTTCTTCTACGGGGCCAAGATCGGCATCATAGGCCTTAACGGCAGCGGAAAGTCCACACTGCTCAAGATTATCGCAGGCGTGGAGAAATCCTACCAGGGTGAGGTCGTATGGGCGCCAGGTTACAGCGTTGGCTATCTGGAGCAGGAGCCTCAGATGGATCCGGACAAGACTGTGCTTGAAGTGGTTCAGGAAGGTGTCCAGGAAGTTATGGACCTTCTGAACGAATTCAACGAGATCTCCGCCAAGTTCTGCGAACCGATGGATGACGACCAGATGAACCGCCTTATGGAGCGTCAGGGGGAGCTCACCGAAAAGATTGACCATTGCGACGGTTGGGAGATTGATTCCAAGCTGGAAAGGGCTATGGATGCACTTCAATGCCCGCCTTCTGATGCCAAGATATCTACCCTATCCGGCGGAGAGAGAAGAAGAGTTGCGCTTTGCCGCCTGCTTCTAAGACAACCGGATGTCCTGCTTCTGGACGAGCCTACCAACCATCTTGATACAGAGAGTATTCTCTGGCTGGAAGCCCATCTGAGGCAGTACAAGGGAACCGTCATTGCCGTTACCCACGACCGTTACTTCCTGGATAACGTTGCCGGATGGATTCTGGAACTGGACCGCGGAGAAGGCATTCCTTGGAAGGGCAACTACTCCTCCTGGCTGGACCAGAAGACCAAGCGTCTGGAGATGGAGGAAAAGACAGAGAGCAAGCGCCGTAAGACTCTCCAGAGAGAGCTCGAGTGGGTGCGTATGGCTCCTAAAGCCCGTCAGGCCAAGCAGAAAGCCCGTCTGGGAGCATACGAGAAACTGGCTTCACAGGATTCCAGGGAGAAAGAGGCAAACCTGGAAATCTACATACCTAACGGTCCGCATCTCGGGAACAAGGTCATCGAATTCCACGATGTCAGCAAGTCTTTCGGAGACAAACTTCTTTTCGAGCATCTGACATTCAGCCTGCCGCCTGCAGGCATAGTCGGTGTCATCGGCCCTAACGGAGCCGGCAAAACCACCCTTTTCCGCCTGATTATGGGAATCGAGCAACCGGATTCCGGAACAATAGAAATCGGAGACACCGTAAAGATATCATACGTGGATCAGCAGCATAAGAGCATAGATCCTGACAAGACTGTATATGAGACTATTGCAGGCGACTCCGAATGGGTTCGCCTGGGTGGAAGGGACATTAACGCAAGGGGTTGGGTTTCCCGTTTCAACTTCAGCGGAGCAGACCAGGAAAAGCTCTGCGGCATACTCTCCGGCGGAGAGCGCAACCGCCTGCATCTTGCCCTGACTCTCAAGGACGAGGGCAACGTCCTCCTTCTCGACGAGCCTACCAACGATGTGGACGTGAACACTATCCGTGCCCTTGAGGAAGGTCTGGACAGCTTTGCCGGATGCGTTGTTGTTGTCAGCCACGACCGCTGGTTCCTGGACAGGATCGCCACCCATATACTGGCATTCGAGGGAGACAGCCAGGTTGTTTTCTTTGAGGGCAACTACCAGGAGTACGAGGAAAACCGCAAGGCCAGAATGGGTAACACGGAGCCTAAGCGATTCAAGTATAAAAAGCTGATGGAATGACACATATAACGGACAAGGCAGAAAACATCGTTGCTCCCGCGACTATTCCCGGCAGCGGAGCTGTAGGCATCATCCGTCTTTCAGGACCGGATGTAATAACCATTGCGGATTCCATCCTGGCAATAGCATCCCACACAAGGGGAAAGCGCCCTACCCTGAAGTCCACGGATTCCTACAAGATGCGCTTTGCCCGCATATCAGATATCGACGAGGTGCTTGCAGTGCCTTTCCGCGCTCCCAATTCCTACACCGGAGAAAACTGCGTGGAAATCTACTGCCACGCATCCTCATTCATAATGAGCAAAATACAGATGATGCTCATAGATTCTGCCAAATCCCTTTTCAAAAACAGTAAGGTTTCTTCCCCTCTCCGCATCGCCGAGGCAGGGGAATTCACTAAGCGGGCCTTCCTTAACGGCAAGATGGATCTTGCACAGGCAGAGGCTGTTGCAGATCTCATTGCATCAGAAACCGAGGCATCCCACTCCATCGCCATGAACCAGATGAGAGGCGGCTTCTCCCAGGAATTGAGAGACCTCAGGGAATCCCTTCTCAATCTTTGCGCCCTGATGGAGCTGGAACTTGATTTCAGCGAGGAAGACGTGGAGTTTGCAGACCGCAAGAAACTTTCCGGCATCCTTTCATCCACCTACCTTAAAATCAAGGACCTGGCGGATTCTTTCTCCCTTGGCAACGCCATCAAGAACGGCATTCCTGTCGCCATTGTGGGAGCGGTAAACACCGGCAAGAGCACCCTGCTTAACCTCATCCTCGGCGAGGAAAGGGCAATCGTTTCCCCTATCCAGGGCACAACTCGAGACACCATAGAAGATACCGTCAACATCGGCGGCACACTCTTCCGCTTCATAGACACAGCCGGCATAAGAAACACCACTCAAACCATTGAAATAATGGGAATTGAGCGCACCTGGCAAAAACTCAGGGAAAGCTCCGTTGTCATCCTTATGCTGGACTGCACAAGGGAAGATTCCTTCTCCCCTTCCATCAAAGCCATCGCCGATAAAACAGACAGAAAACGCCAGAAACTCATTATCCTCGCCAACAAGCTTGACAAGGTAAAGGCCACAAAAGAAGATATTGAATCCAATATCAAATCTATCTGCAAGAAGCTAAAGCTCAGCGATGTAACCATCCACACTCTTTCTCTCAAGAAAGACAGGGAAGTATCAAAAACAATTATCGGCGACACACTCAAGAAACTCGGAAAGGGTTTCCTTTCCAACCTTCAGGGCAAGACCTATGTCACCAACCTCCGCCATTACCAGGCCCTCAAGGACGCCCAGTCTTCCATAGAAAGAGTACTCCAAGGCATAGACTCAAACCTCCCTTCAGACCTTGTAGCCCAGGACCTCAGGGAGGCCACAGACGACCTCGGCAGCATCATAGGTGAAATATCCTCCCAGGACATCCTCACCCACATCTTCTCCCACTTCTGCATCGGGAAATAGATCGATCACATATCATCCTTCGAGAGGCTGGAGAGTACAATCTTGTTCTTTCTGGCCTTTTTCTCCTTTGAAGAGAAGAATGCAGCCTTCTCTTCAAGAAGCCCCATATTAAACTTGCCAGGATTGCGCTTTACCTCTATCACGTCGATGACATTCTCTTTCAGACGCAGGGCGACAATGTCCAGTTCGGCCTGCTGATGATGCCCTTCCTTATCTGTATAGCCTTTCGGATCCCACCAACCACCAATATCGCGGTACTCCATACTCTCCACAAGTTTCAGCTTAAAGTATCGTTCAAGGACGTCGCCTGAATAGGTCTCATAATCCTCTTCCATAATTCTGCGCAGAGCCGGGTATTGCCCGATTTCAATGAGTCGCTGATTTTTCTCTACATATCGGAACCAAAAACGAAGGAAGATGTCGCTGATCTCGTACCTAACGGTCTGGGTCTTGGGTTTTGCCCAAATAGGACGGACCTTCCGGATGAGGTCATACGTACCTTCAAGCTTCAACAATTGTCCGCCCAGACTTTTTCCTCCCAAGTAGTCTTCAATAGAGGCCTGGGTGTTGTATCCCATCGATATGGCCTGAAGAATGGAGAAGTAGGTCGCATATTTCCTTCCGAACTCCTGAATGAGGAGTTTCCTCCCCTCTTCTATCAACGGAGAGTCCTCCTTGCAGATTCTGATAATCATTTTCTTGCATGTGGTTGCCTTCACATCTATGAATTGTTCCACATATTTTGGGATTCCACCCGTAAAAGTATACAGTGCGAGAAGGTCATCGTTGGAATAGCCAGGAGCGTTGTCCTCCATAATCTGCTTAAGGATGAAAGTAGGGAAGGCCTGCAGTTTGATGGTTGAATCCTGTCTCCCGTAAAGGGGTTCCTTCCTGTTTTTGAAGAGTTTCTCCATCAGGGAATACACTGAACCGCTGACAACCATATTCACGTGACTCTCCTTCTGGTACTTGTCCCACCAATTCTGAATATCACCGTATATGGATGGATTGACCTCCAGGAAATTCTGGAATTCATCAAAAATGAGCGTGTATTTCCGGCGCTTTCCTTCTTCCATCAAGAAACGGAATACATCACGGAAAGCACTCATCGGAGGGACGAATACCCCAATCTTCTCCTGATACTCCTCACAGAACTCCCCACAAAGGACAGATTCGCTTTTCTTGCCTACGAACAGATAAACGTATGGCTCATCATTGTAGGCTTCCTTGATAAGTGTGGTCTTTCCGATACGTCTCCGTCCGGTAACAACCGTAAGTCGGGAATAACCATTATACGATAGCTCCCTCATTTCACGCAGCATCGCCAGCTGCTCTTCCCTGTCATAAAACTTCATGTCGCCAAAATTTTACAGCCGTAAATTTTACGGTTGTTGCAAAGTTAGTAAAAAGAATCAAATCCGCAAGCACCCTTCATGGATAGCTGCGAATGTGGCGACACCGGCAACGATGGCAATGGGGATAAAGGACCAGAACACTGTAGGAACCGAGAGAAAGAGCAGAAGACCTGTCAGTTTGTTGGCCGTAGTGTGAGGGAAGCAGAATCGTTTGCAGACTATCAGCGCAAAGATATGTTAGGAATGTGTTTCACCCTTCAAGGTTTTTCTTTGCCTGCGGATTGTGTTGCCAAACGGCGGCAACCTTTGGGCAGGAATCTTTTTCCGGACAGTGGCCACAAGTTTCAAAGCCCTTGCTTAAAGCACATTGACGAATCGGGCACAGGCGGTCGCAGAAAACGGTTTTCCTTCCGTTAGCACGGCATCCGTCACAATTGATATGCTCCGGCAAAATTGGGGCATTATTCAGCTCTGCCCAAATTTTGGCAGTCTTCTCACGAAGAGCCTGGTCATCGTTTTTTGTGGCGATATAAGCATCACACTTCTCGCAGTCTAAACCGCATATAGCAATCATTTTTCTCATAACACAAAAATAAGAAATTTACATAACGGCGTAAACCAACTCATGCGGCACTATAATTGCTTTTAGAACGGGCAAAATAACATTATATGCGAATCAGACTGTTTCTCGCTCTTATGCTGCTTCCCGTCTGCTTTTACGCTCAGGAGCGCTTCCGCATCACCGGACGGATTGTCAATGAAAAAGGCGAAGCTGTTGAATATGTTCAAGTAGGCATTCCTAAATTAGGTATTGGAACCTTCTCGTCGGTTGATGGCCATTTTGAAATCAATGTCCCTGCAGACACCCTGGAGTTCCATCACGTTTCCTACCAGACTGGTTGTTATCAAGTTTCCGGGCCAAAGGAAGAAGTGGTGATTGTTCTCAAGGAATCCGAGCTGCCTCCTGTCGTTGTAACCAACGGAGAAAAGAAGGAAAAATACCTGCTCCGTGCCGGAACCAGGATACCGGGAGCCGCAGGAGTTTTCTACCGTCCTGACGGCGTTGTAAAGGGCATTGAACTGGGATCGGTTGCTAAGGCAAAGAAGCCTTTCCTGGTCAAGGACATCCAATTCTCCATCCTGGAAAACACCATCCCCGGATGCGTTGCCGCAATCAATATCTACCGCATTGAGGGAGAGCCGGAACAATTCATCAACATCCTTCGCAAACCCATCTATGTAAATATCGCCCTGTCAGGACAGAAACAGGATTTCGATATACAGCCGGAAGAATTCATACTGCTTGATCCCGGGCGCTATTTCATCTCCTTTGCAATGGTTGACTGTGATATGGATGCAGTTCGCCGATATCAGGCAACACCCGAATCAGAGAGAGACCCAAGAGCGATGCGTTTCTACATGAATTTGTATTTAAAGAGCAGTTACGAACGGTCCACCGCCCTCGGTGAACTCAAACACTATCCTGTCAACATCGGCATCTCTGTCAAGGGTTTAGAGTACCAATAGATTATGAAAACCGACAAAAAGTGGGAGTAAAAACAGAAAAGTAGTATTTTTGACGCCGGTTATGAAGAGATTATTTATAGTTTGCACCTTGGTTTTCGTTTGTACTGTTGAGGCTTTTGCTCAAAAGCAGGACGATATGAAACAAGCGGTTGAACACCTGGCGTCACAGCAATTAGGAGGCAGATTCCCTGCCACTGCAGGCGACACACTCGCATCTGAATTTATTGTTGGCAAGCTCCGCTGCCTCAGACTCAAGCCTATCGTCAAAGGAAAGAAAAAGATTGCTTTCTTCCAGGATTTCACCTATGGCAAGACACAGGCCGAAGAGCGTACCACTCATAACATTATTGCCGTTATCCCCGGAAAAGACAAGCGTCTGAAGCACGAATACATCGTAGTTGGCTCGCATTACGATCACCTGGGCCTTGGCGGACAAAACTCAGGCTCACGCCGCCCCGATACTTTGGCAGTTCACCCGGGTGCCGACGACAATGCCAGTGGAGATGCTGTAGTAATCCAGCTGGCCGAGCATTTCAAGAAAGCCCGTTTGCCCCGCAGCATCATCATCGCATTCTTTGGTGCAGAGGAGCAAGGCCTCATCGGCTCCAAAAACTTTTTGGAATGGATGCGTAAAACGGACGGCAAGCGCATCAATCTTCCAGAAAGCAAAGATGGCATTGTGGCCATGGTGAATCTGGACATGGTTGGACGCATGAGAGATAATGCCCTGAGCGTTTCCGGCACAGGCACCAGCTCAGCATTCAAGGCTATTGCAGAGGAAGTAGCAGCACAGACTGGGTTGAATATTTCGTGCACGGCCGACGGATATGGAGCCAGCGACCAGGCATCGTTTGTGGCAGCCGATATCCCCGTGCTATTCCTTACCACGGGCGGACACATGGAATATCACACCCCTAGCGATCTGCCTTCCACCATCAATTACGACGGTATGCAGCAGGTCTTGGATTACACCAAGGAACTGGTCAACCGTCTGGCCAACATGCCACAGAAGCCAGATTTTATCAATGTGCCAAGCAGCAGCACAATGATGGGCAACACTAGGTTCAAAGTAACACTGGGCCTGATGCCCGATGTCATGGGAGCAAACCGTATTCCTGGTCTTCGTGCCGATATCGTGGTAGCAGGCAAACCAGCACACAATGCCGGCATCAGAAGTGGCGACATCATCCAGGAGATTGACGGCAAGCCTGTCAAGGACATCAATGAATACATGAAACGCCTGTCGGAGCTGGAGGCAGGAACTACCATCCCCGTGAAAGTGCTTCGTGGCGAAGAGACATTAACATTCCAAGTAAAACTCAATCCCGCTAAAAAATGAAAACATTTGCATACTGGTTTTTAGCCGTTATCATAACCCTGGCATTGAGCATATACCAACGCATGACAGGCCCTACCAATCCCAAGAGACTGACTATCGAGTTAAATGGAGAGAGCCTCAGCCAGAGACTGCCCAGAACTGGTGTGCGGCAAGATAAGACAGTCACTCTGAAAGGCATCCCATCCGAGACCAAGGCACAGTTGCATTATCGCCGCTACCCCACTGCGGACGATTATACCACAGTGGATTTCACCTGGAGCGAAGGGCAGTTACAAGCAGCTCTACCAGTTCAGCCAGTGGCCGGCAAACTGCAGTATTACATCACAGTCGAAGGCAAGGACTATCCGGCTGACAAACCAATCCTCATCCGTTTCCGTAACGATGTGCCTGCCAGTATCCTGGTGCCACACATCTTGTTTATGTTTGCTGCCATGCTGTTTGCCGTCTATACGCTCTTGCTGGTACTTTCCCGCAAAGCTTACAGCCGTTGGCTAAAGATCACTGCGATAACATTGTTTATTGGCGGCTTTATCTTGGGACCACTTGTTCAGCATGTGGCTTTCGGGCCTTGGTGGACCGGATTCCCGTTCGGCTCCGACCTTACCGACAACAAAACGCTCCTGTCCTTCCTGTTCTTTGTAATTGCCTTGGCCACGTTAAAATGGAA
>JAFYZX010000008.1 GCA_017548505.1 Bacteroidales bacterium
AGGCTCTTTTTTGCTATCTCCCGCAGAGGCTTTTTCACGAAATCGCGTTCCGCAATGCGCGGGTGCGGGATAGTAAGTTCTTCTGTTTCAATCACTTCTTTACCATAGAACAGGATGTCTATGTCTATGGGACGGCTGTGATATATCCTGTTTCCTCGCGCGTCAAACTCGGTTTTATCGTCCCGCCCAAGGGCTTTTTCTATATCTTTAATCTTGTGGAACAAGCCTGAAATGTGTTCTACAGAGGGCTCTGACACGGGCAGGTGGTAAACAATGCACATATTCAGGAAATCCGGCCCTTCAAAACCTTCAGCCTTGGTCTCGATAATGCGTGAAATCCTTTCCGGATGCGTCTCAAAGGCCTCATCCAGCATGGTTACAGCCCTCATCAGGTTAAGTTCCCGCTCACCCAAATTAGACCCTAAACCTAAATAAATATCCACACCTTTTGTCATCCTAAGCACCTCCTGTCATTCTGAGCGTAGCGAAGAATCTATTCGTTTAACTTACTATAGTCATCCTCTTCGTAATCCATACCCAGCTCAATCCTGGCTTCCTCTGAGAGCATACTGCGGTCCCACTGAGGCTCAAAAGTAAGGTCAATGGTGCATTTGGTGACGCCGGGAACATTCTCTACGCCCTGTTTAACCTCTGCCAGGACCTGATCGGCCATGGGGCAGTTGGGGGCGGTGAAGGTCATAAGGATGGACACTTCGTGCTCCTTGTTGATGGTGAGCTCGTAAATTAGCCCCAGGTCATAGACGTTTACGGGGATCTCGGGGTCGTAAACCTCCTTAATTGCCGCTATAACGGCCGAATACAGGGGCTGCAAGGCCTGGACATCTTCTGCTGTCAAAACTTCGTTATTTGGCATTTCTGGCGGTTTCTTTAATTGTATCTATCATTGACACTAGGCCATTGGCCCTGGTGGGCGAAAGATTCTCCCTGAGGCCGATATCGGCAATGAAGCCAAAGTCGTCGCCGGCAATCTCTTCCGGGGTACGGCCGGAGTACACGCTTATAAGCAGGGAAATGATGCCCCTGGTAATTATTGCGTCGCTGTCCGCTGTAAACCAAAGGCGGCCGTCGCGCTCCTCGCAATCCAGCCAAACTCTTGACTGGCAGCCTTTTATAAGCCTATCCTCCGTCTTTTTCTCCTCAGGAAAAGCCTCCATACCCTTCCCCAGCTCAATCAAGTACTCATACTTGTCCAGCCACTCATCGTACATGGAGAACTCCTCCACTATTTCCTGTTTCTTCTCTTCCAGTGTCATACCAGCATGTTAATTGCTTTATTCAGGCATTCTATAAAGTACTTTGCCTCTTCCAAGGTGTTGTACGGGGCAAAGGAGGCGCGGAGCATGCCCGTAACGCCGCAATGGTCCATTAGCGGCTCGGCACACATTTGGCCGGAGCGGACGGCAATGCCCATTTTGTCCAGCAGAAGGGCCAGATCCTCGTGGTGGGCGCCTTCCACAGATATGGAAAAGAGGGGTATTTTCTCCTCCGTTCTACGTGGAACGCCGTAGAGTTTAATCCTGGAATCATTTGCCAAAGCATCCAGAACATAATCAACTATTGCGGCCTGCTCTGCCGCGATTTCCTTACTGTTTCTGCACTCGTTTACAAACTCAATTGCGGGAACAAGCGTAGGAACTGCGTTCAGGTTCTGGGTGCCGGCTTCAAATTTGGCGGGAGATTTGGCATAGGTGGTGCCGGAGAAACGTACGGTTTCTATCATCTCCCCTCCGCCCATATACGGCGGCATAGCGTCCAGCCATTTCTTCTTTCCGTAAAGGACACCGGTGCCGGTTGCAGCATAAAGTTTGTGCCCGGAGAAGGCGTAAAAGTCGCAGTCGATATCCCGAACGTCCACCTTCTCATGAACAACTCCCTGCGCTCCGTCAATTAGCACGGGAACGCCATATTTATGGCTTATTGCAACCATCTCACGTACGGGATTCACAAGGCCTAACACGTTGGAAATGTGAGAGATAGCCACAATCCTGGTCTTATGAGAAATGAGTTTTTCCAAATTCTCGGGCAGCAGGGCACCGTTTTCGTCAGCCTCAAGGACTTTAAGAACGGCCTTCTTGCGGGCGCACATCATCTGCCAGGGGACGATGTTGGAATGATGCTCGGCAACGGAAACTATGACCTCGTCCCCCCTCTTGACAAAGGCCTCGCCAAAAGAGAAGGCAACCAGGTTTATGGCGGCGGTTGCTCCGGAGGTAAACACTATCTCTTCCCGGTGTTCGGCACCCAAAAAAGCCGCGACGGCATCCCTGGCGTTTTCATATTCAGACGTAGCGTCAGAGGCAAGTTTATGGACCGCCCTGTGGATATTGGCATTGCCGGACCTCACAAGCTCTTCCCATTTACTAACCACGGATTCCGGCCTCTGGGACGTGGCAGCGTTGTCCAGATATACCAAAGGCTTTCCGTACACCTTTGTGGACAGAATAGGAAACTGATCTCTTGCCTGTTTTACCGTCATAACGTTGGATAAGTGTGCAAATTTACATAATTTTGCGATATGATTGATTACATCAAAGGACAAATAATAGAATTGACTCCTACGGAGCTGATTCTGGAGAGCCACGGAATAGGATACAGTATCCTTATATCCCTGCAGACCTATGAAGCGTTTCAGCTAAAAACAGACGCCGTGGCGTATATACACCATTATCTGAGGGAGGACGAAGAGCTATATTATGGCTTTGCCACCAAGGACGAAAGGGAGCTCTTCAGGCTGCTTATCGGGGTGTCCGGAGTGGGCGCCGCTACGGCCAGAATGATGCTTTCACAACTCACCTCAGATGAAATCCGTCAGGCAATTCTGGCAGAAAACATCAACCGGATCAAGAGCGTAAAAGGAGTTGGTCTCAAAACCGCCCAAAGGCTCGTTCTGGAGCTCAAGGACAAGGTTGTCAAAGGAGAGGGATCCGAGGCTGCACAGCTGTTTAAGGCCGATAATAACGGTGTTATTGACGAGGCCACCACAGCCCTGGTTATGCTTGGCTTTACCAAGGCAAATATCTCCAAAGTGCTGCCTGGAATACTGAAGGATAATCCAGCGGCAAAAGTGGAGGATATAATTAAAGCCGCATTAAAAAAGCTTTAACGGCCAAAATAGACTAGCAAAACGGAAATATCGGCCGGCGAAACGCCGGAGATTCTGGAGGCCTGGGCGATTGTCCCGGGCCTATATCTTTTAAGCTTCTGGCGGCATTCAATGGACAATCCGGTGAGATTGTCAAAGTCAAAATCGGCGGGGATTTTGATATATTCAAGCCGGCGATTCTTCTCTGCCTGAAGCTTCTCCCGCTCAATATATCCAGCGTATTTAATAGCCGTTTCTACGGAATTAACAACCTCAGACGACACCTGTTCATTTGTTCCACGTGGAACAATTTTAAGTAATTCCTCAAGTTTTAACTCGGGACGAGCCACCAATTCAGATAGATGCTTTGACTCAGAAATCTCGGAAGAACCTATAGAGGAAAGGTAGGTATTCACCTCATCAGCGCGTACCTTCCTACGTTCACAATACTCACCTAAAGCAGCAATCTGATCACGCTTCTTCATAGTCAAAGAATAGCGTTCAGGCGTAGCCAAACCAAGATTATAAGAGAGTTCAGTAAGCCTGATATCAGCATTGTCCTGCCTTAAAAGAATGCGGTATTCTGCCCTGGAAGTGAACATTCTGTAAGGCTCGTCAACGCCCTTACAGATAAGGTCATCTATCAAAACACCTATATATGCCTGGTCTCTTCCAAGGACAAACGGCTCCTTTCCGGCAACCTTTAAATGCGCATTAATGCCAGCTATTACTCCCTGAGCGGCGGCTTCCTCGTACCCAGTAGTACCATTAACCTGACCCGCCAAAAACAGCCCTGGAACAACCTTTGACTCCAGAGAATACGTCAAATACTGGGGGTCAAAATAGTCGTATTCTACAGCGTATGCAGGCTTAAAGACCTCTACATTCTCAAGCCCAGGAATAGCGTGCATCGCCTTCAATTGTACATCCAAAGGCAAAGAAGAAGAGAATCCCTGAAGGTAATATTCCGGGGAATCTGCACCCTCCGGCTCAAGGAATAACTGGTGAGAATCCTTATCTGAGAATGTTCTAAGCTTATCTTCAATACTTGGACAATACCTGGGGCCCTTACCGTGAATCATGCCCGTAAAGAGCGGCGATTCGTCAAATCCCGACTTAAGGATATCGTGAACCTCGGTATTTGTATGAAGAATATAGCAGTCCATCTGGGGCTTTGAGCCCTGAATGGCAGAAGGCACATCAAGAAATGAGAACCTTTCAGGATTGGGATCCCCCTCCTGGCGTGTAAGCTTAGTAAGATCCAGCGACCGGATATCTATTCTTGGAGGAGTTCCCGTTTTCATCCTGGCCACAGGAATCCCGGCGGAAGACAATTGCTCGGAAATTCCATAGCTTGCCTTCTCCCCTATTCGGCCACCTTCAAAGGAATGACGGCCGACGAACATTTTTCCGTTAAGGAAAGTTCCGGCAGTCAAAACAAGTGCTTCACAGTAAAAAATAGCACCCGTAATTGTCTTAACTCCGCAGATTTTTTCATTCTCAAAGAGAAAACTCTCTGCAAAATCTGCGTAAATCTTTAATTTTGAATTACTTAGGAGAAGGCGGAGCCAAGTGCGAGAAAACAGATGTTTATCACATTGAGCACGCGGACTCCACATCGCCGGGCCTTTTGAGCGGTTAAGCATGCGGAATTGTAGAGTGGCTGCATCGGTAACCAAGCCCATATAACCACCAAGCGCGTCAATCTCCCGGACAATCTGTCCTTTGGCAATTCCCCCCACTGCAGGGTTGCAACTCATCTTTGCCAGACCGTTAAGATCGGGCGTAAGAAGAAGCACGGAAGAACCCATATTGGCTGCGGCCATTGCGGCCTCACAACCAGCGTGCCCTCCCCCGACTACAATTATGTCAAAACGGCAATTCATAGCTGCTGACGCAGGGATAGATAGTAATTCTCCTTGGAACGCATTACCGCAATATCCTCTTCAGTATGGTCGTCGTAACCAATCAGATGAAGCAGACCGTGAACTATAACACGGTTAAGCTCGTCGTCAAACTCTACACCATAAAATGAAGCGTTATCACGGACGGAATCAATGCTAATAAAAAGGTCTCCAGACAGAACAGAACCCTCGCAGTAATCAAAAGTGATTATATCCGTATAATAATCGTGTCCCAGATATTTTATGTTGACATCCAACAAATAATTATCGGAACAAAATATAACGGAAACGGCGCCGAGTTTCTTGGCCTCGCTGGCCGCAACCTCCTTGAGCCATTTTGATGTAACACGCTTATACTTAAAGGCAAAGGGCGTATCCTGATTGTAGAAAGAGACCATCTTTTTTTAATTTATGCAAAATTAGTAAATTTGTATGATTTACGTGCAAGAAATGCACGTAGTCGTATTTTAAAATAAAGATGTCAGAATTTAAGACTAATAAAGCCGTCTTTGTGGGTGTCATTCTAGAAAAAGGCACGGAAAGAAAGGTGCAG
>JAFYZX010000050.1 GCA_017548505.1 Bacteroidales bacterium
CCTCGGCGTATGCAAGGCGCGGATCGTCGAAAGTGTCCTTAAGCTCACTCTGTGCCGGATTATGGAGGAATACAGCGGCTACGGTACAGGCAGCCGCAACGGCAAAGCCTGTTATCCATCTGGTTCTCAGCGATACAGCCGGGGCAGCCTCCTCTTCCGCAATCTTTTGTGAAAGTATTGTCTCTCTTAAGCGGCTCTCCAGGCCCTGGGGAACCGGAACGGAATTATCTCCAGCCACCTTAAGAAGATCCTCCACTTCCATCATTTCTATGTCTTCTATTCTTTTCATAATCTGTTCTTCAACGATTTTCTTGCTCTTGAAAGCATTACTCTTATTGTCAGGTAATTAAGTTTTGTTATCTCCGATATCTGGTCGAAGGTCTTTCCTTCCACCAGGCGGAGAGTGAGAATCTGCCTCTGACGCTCAGGAAGGGACTTGACCGCTGCCAGAACCTTCTCCAGCCTCTGGCGGGAATCGATTCTCTCGTCCTGCGGAGTATCCTCTTCATTCTCCGGAATAAACTGCGGATGAACCTCTTTCCTTGAAGAGCGGATGCGGTCTATGCAGATGTTTTTCAGAATAAGGGCGCAGTAAGCCATAGGGTTTCTGACGGAGTCCAGACCATCCCTCATCCTCCAGAGTTTCAGGTACAGGTCCTGCAGAGCATCTTCAGCTTCCGCTTGATTCTCAAGGATATGGTATGCAATCCTGAAGAGTCCGCCGGAAAGGCTCAGATAATCCCTATGGAAAACAGCCTCCGTCATTTTGCCATTGCCTTGGAAATATCGTCCAGGTTGAATGAGCCTACCAGGAAGATGAAAGTACCGTCTGAAGGAGCGAAAATACCCACATCGCTGACCTTTCCTGTCTTCTCGTTATAGGTTCCGTAAAAGCGCACGGTTTCACCGTCTTCCTTGGCTTCCATCAGCACCTCCACTCCCTTCAGCATTTTCTGGAGCTTTCCGTCAATCCTGTTCTTAAGGTCCGGCTCAGCGTCCTCGTAAGAGAGAATCGTCAGCCCCTTGAGCCCCTTAAGCATAGTAAGGGCTTCCCTTGCATCCTTGTCGTTCGCGCCGGAAACGGAAAAGATACCCTTTACGAGAGCCGTTCCCAGGGAACCAAGTTCAAATACATCCACTCCCTGTTTGTTCCGGTACTGGGAAACAAACGAGGATACTTTTCTTTTTGAAAGTTTTCCTCCCGGATCCACGGCGAAACTCATCACCGGAATCAGAAGAACCGCCAACATTATAATTGCCTTTTTCATAACCTTTAGTTTTATGGGGGCGCTTCCCCCTGTTCTGCAATAAAGACGGGGAAGGGAGAAAAATGTTATCGCCGAGATTTAAAAATATTATTTAACCCTTAGCTTGCGGCCTGTCTTGAGAACGGTCTTCTTAGTTATTCCGTTCAGGCGGCAAAGCTTGTCAACGGTTGTCTTATAGCGCTTTGCAATTCCGTAGAGAGTATCCCCGTTCCTTACCGTATGGTACTTGGCGGCAGTCTCCTCACGCGGAATGTCTGCTGGCTGGACAGTCTGGACAGGCTTGCTCTCCCTGGTCAGCTGAGGGATCCTTGCTCCCTCGTTGCTGACAGTGCGCCAAGTTCCGCTTCCGTCCAGAATCACGGTAACGGAGGAATCCGGCTTGGTCATCCTTCCGTCCGCGTCTATGTAGAACCAGCGTCCGTTCTCAAGAAGCACTACCTGGCGGTCGGCTGCAGAAGCCTCTACATAAATGGTATCCTGCTGCTCCGCGAAGCCTGAAGAAGGTCTTGGTGCACCGCCGGGAACTATGTCCGGAAGTACTCTTCTCGCTCCCATAAAACGCTCCCTGTAATAGGTTTCGCTATAGTTGGATATGGTTATACCCTTCTTTGTGGAAGCGTGGATGAACCTGAAATCCGTGGCCGTGCTGTCCACCAGCTCTATGAAGATTCCGGCGTGCCCGACCTCCCTTTTGTTCCTTCTGGAACCGAATATCAGAATGTCTCCCTTCTGGAGATTCCGGAAACTGCCCTCAACCGGCCTTCCGTCCGTAGACTGGTCCTTTGAACTTCTGGAGAGCCTGTAACCGAACTTGTTATACACATAGCAGGTAAATCCGGTGCAGTCGAAACTCCGTGGACCGTTGGCCCCGTACTTGTACCTTACGCCAAGGTGGCGGTATGCCTCCTCGATTATTTTCTCCGCAAGCTCGGAGGTACTCATATAAAGGCTGTCGTGATGAATCTGGGGAATTGTATCCTGAGCCTTCACTGCGTTGCAGAAAAGGGCCAGAAACAATAATATCAGTGTTATTTTTCGCATAATCATTTGTATTCCACTTCAAAAATATCCACGGCGTTGCCACCGCCATTTGCCCTTCCCTGGGATGTTGTAAACAGGTATCTGCCGTCATCGGAGATATCAAGCCCGACAGGATATGAATCTGCCTGAAGGGTTCCCAAAAGTTTCATGGCCGCTGCATCCACTACAGCAAGACAGCTGGAAGAGTTGCAGGCAACAAATATGTAATCACCTTTAGGAGAGATGTTTATGGTTCTTGCTCCAGCCGGTACCTTGCACTGCTGGAAACCGGTAACATTCACTGTCTTTACCTTGTCTCCGTCCAGAGTGCGCACCTTGCCGAGAAATGTTTCCACCGGCATCCTGAGCACATAACCGTATTTGTTTATGCTGGCATAAAGGACTCCGTCCTTGATCAGCAGATGCCTCTGGTTTGACATCATTCCAACAGCTCTGCAAAGATATTTCATTTCCTGCAGATCTATTACGGCAATGCCGCCGCTTCCGCCCATACAGCCTACCAGAAGGTAGTGGCCGTCTTCCGTAAACACCGTTCCCCTGAGGCAATAGCCGCTGTTTACGTCGCGGTCCACCTTGGCGGTAGTGCTGAAATTCAGGTTAAGCTTGTAATCCACCACAATGCAGGTAATGTACTTCCACTCGTCAGGATTCTGGGAAGAAATGTCCATCAGCCCCACGGTGTTCTCTCCCCAATGTGTAACAGCCAGCATCTTTCCGTCCGGAGAGGTTGCCACCATCTTCGGCAGCGCTCCGGTCTCAAACAGGCGGATTATGCTGTCTTTCTGAGTGTCTATCACCGCCATCGCAGATGGCTCCTGAGCATTAATGTCGTAACTGCGCCTGTAGTACGGAATCCACAGATAGCGTCCCCTATGGGAAAAAGTACTCTCCACCGGCTTTCCCAGAAAAGTATCCGGATTCCTGTACTCGTGACGGAACTTGTATAGGCCGCTGGATGGAGCCCAAAGAGCCTTGTCGGCCGAAGTGAAGTTATGGTTTATTACCTTGATTTTCCTGTTGGTGGCAAAGTCATAAACAACAGTTTTTCCCCCTTCCAGAGAGTTGACATAGTATTTTGTCCCGTTAGGATGGATGTTCACCGATTTCGGGGAATTTATGTCAGAATCCAGCGTAGCAGTATCCCTGTAATTGAACTGCTGCTTTCTGTTTATGAAAGTAACCTTTATCTTCTCCGACGAGAAGGAAGCCCCTTTCTTAGGATGGACAATGCTCTGTGCTCCAAGCACACCTCCAGAAAGAAGGAATGTTGCAATAAGAACATATATGTATGACTTCTGCATAATCAAATAAACTTAACCTTCAAATTTATGAAAGATTTCTTTACTGAAGATATTCGGCAGTGGTGGACCGGGTGCAATCCCTCATCCTTGACGGAGTTCCGGCAAAGGTTATCTGCCCTCCGTCTTCTCCGGCTCCAGGGCCGAGTTCTATCACATAGTCCGCAGCCTTGATAACATCCGTGTTGTGCTCAATCACGTATATGGTATTGCCCCGGTCCACCATCCTGTCAAACAGTGCCACCAAAGACGCAACATCCTTTGGATGAAGGCCGTCCGTAGGCTCGTCGATGATGAATATCTTGCCCTTTTCCTTAAGGTAGGAGGCAATCTTCAGCCTCTGGAGTTCTCCTCCGGAAAGTGTGGAAAGGGCCTGGTTCAAATGCAGGTATCCGAGCCCGACGTCCATCATAGGGAGCAGCCTTTCCTCCACTTTGCTTCCCCTGAAAAACTCGCACGCCTTCCTAACGGAAAGATCCATAACATCGGCGATATTCAGCCTTTGCTGCGTTTGAGGGCTCTCGTATGTATATTCAAGAGCCTCAGGCGAATAGCGTAGCCCCTTGCAGGCCTCGCAGACAGTTTCTATGCTGTCCATGAAGGCCATCTCGGCAACTACGACTCCCTTGCCGCCGCAAACCGGGCAGGCTCCCTTGCCGTTGAAGGCAAAGTAAGATTCCGCCTTGCCGTTGGCCTTGGCGAACATCTTCCGGATAAGATCCGCCACATCCACATAAGTAGCAGGGGTACTCCTAAGGCTTATGCCTATTCCTTTCTGGCTGATGTATATCATATCGTCTCCTCCACGGGCATTGCAGAAGGCTTCCATAAGGGAACTCTTGCCGCTTCCGGCCACACC
>JAFYZX010000051.1 GCA_017548505.1 Bacteroidales bacterium
GAGGAAGTTGTCAAGCTGGACGAGAAGATCAATGTCGTTATCCTTGACTTCGACGAGGAGAAGAAGAGAATCGCTCTCGGTCTGAAGCAGCTCACTGCTCACCCTTGGGACGCTCTGAATCCAGACCTTAAGGTCGGTGACACCGTTAAGGGTAAGGTAGTGGTTCTGACAGACTACGGCGCATTCGTAGAGATCCAGCCTGGTATCGAGGGACTCATCCACGTTTCAGAGATGAGCTGGTCTTCACACCTGAGAAGCGCACAGGATTTCCTGAAGCTCGGACAGGAAGTTGAGGCACAGATTCTTACCCTCGACCGCGACGAGCACAAGATGAGTCTTGGAATGAAGCAGCTGAAGGCAGATCCTTGGGCAACCATCAAGGACAAGTATCCTGTAGGAAGCCGCCACACTGCAATCGTAAGGAACTTCACCAACTTTGGCGTATTCGTAGAGCTTGAGGAAGGCGTAGACGGACTGGTACACGTATCAGACCTCAGCTGGACCAAGAAGATCAAGCATCCATCCGAGTTCACCGCTCTTGGAGAGAAGTTCGAGGTTGTAGTTCTCGACATCGACGAGGAGAACCGCAGGCTTTCACTCGGCCACAAGCAGCTCGAGGACAATCCTTGGGATACCTTCGAGACCGTATTCACCCAGGGTTCCATCCATGAGGGTACGATCGTTTCCTTCAACGACAAGGGCGCTACAGTAGCTCTCCAGTATGGCATTGAGGGATTCGCTCCTATGAAGGGCCTTGTCAAGGAAGACGGAGCCACTGCAAAGGCAGAGGAGAAACTTGATTTCAAGGTTGTAGAATTCAACAAGTCCAGCAAGAAGATCATCCTGAGCCACACCAGGATAGCCGAGGATAAGAAGAGGGCAGAAGCCGGCGAAATTCTCAAGGAGAAGGAAGCAGAGGCTGAAAGCACCAAGAAGGCTATCAAGAAGGTAAAGGCAAGCGTTGAGAAGACCACCCTTGGTGATATCGACGCTCTTGCAGACCTGAAGAAGGAGCTGGAAAAAGGGGAGAACAAATAAGTGGAGTTCTCTCTGACGACATTGGGAAGCGCATCCGCGCGTCCCACATCTGACAGATTCCCAAGCGCTCACTCACTGATCGTGGGTGGGCGTTTGTTCTTGATAGACTGCGGAGAAGGATGCCAGATGCAGATGGCAAGGTTCAAGGTTCCGTTCTCAAGGCTGGACAATATCTTCATATCCCATCTTCACGGAGACCACGTATTCGGCCTGTTCGGGCTGATATCCACGCTCGATATGATCGGAAGGCTTTCTCCGCTCCATATCTATGCTCCGGAAGGTCTGGGAGAGATACTGGGAAACATTTCCAAGAGTTTCGGGGAGGTCAAGTTCGAGGTGGTCCTGCACACTGTAAAATGCAAGGAGCCGACTCTTGTATGCGAGTTCAAGAACCTGGAAATCTACGCATTCCCTTTGCGTCACAGAATCGAGACTTACGGCTATCTCTTCAGGGAAAAAGAGCCGCAGCTGAATATAATAAAGAGTGCCATCGCTTCTCATAAGCTTTCCCTGGAGGAGATTGCGACTCTCAAAAGGGGAGATGATGTCCTCCGCGATGGAGTTACTCTGCCTTGCAAAGAGCTTACCTACAAGCCTTTCGAGCCACGCAGCTTTGCCTATTGCAGCGATACGGGCCCGTTCCCGAAACTCCAGGAATGGGTGAAGGGAACAGACCTGATATATCATGAGGCTACATACGCTTCTGACCTAAAGGCTCTTTCCAAATCAACCGCCCATTCCACAAGCGAGGATGCCGCAAAGGTTGCTCTTGCCGCAGGGGCCAAGACTCTCGTTCTCGGGCATTTCTCGTCACGCTACCGCAGCCTGGACCTTCTTCTTCAGGAAGCCAGGAACATTTTCCCTGAGTCTTATCTTGCCCGGGAGGGTATGAAATTTGAAGTATCCCTTGTGGAGAATCCGTTAAAGAACCAGCAATGAAAAAACACATACTTCTGCTTTCCGCATGCATACTGGCCGCCGTGTTGAGCGCTCAGGCACAGAGCTATATGGCTCAGCCAAGGGTTAACCAGAGCGTCAGCTTCAACAACAGCCGCCTTAACAATGAGGCCACTAAATACAAGCAGATCCTTTTCCTGCTTGCCAATGCATACGTTGATACTCTGAATGTCGAGAGGCTCAGCGAAGAGGCAATGGCCACCATGATGCAGCAGCTGGATCCTCATTCCGTTTACATTTCCGCCAAGGACGTTAAGGATATGGAGGAGCCGCTGCTCGGAAAGTTTGAAGGCATCGGCATTGAATATGCGATTATCAGAGACACTCTCACGGTCCAGAGCGTTATTCCGGGAGGTCCTTCCGAGAAGGTTGGCCTCAGAGCCGGAGACAAGATTAATACCGTTGACGGAGAGCTTATTAGCGGAACAAAACTCACACAGACCAGAGTTCTGAAATATCTGCGTGGAGACAAGGGAACCAAGGTCAGGGTAGGCATTATCCGTCGCGGAGAAAAAGAAAGGGAGCTTGTCATAACCAGGGACAAGATTCCTTTGAACACTGTTTCCAGCGCATACGAAATCAGGCCTGGCATAATGTACGTCCGCATCAGCAGTTTCGGTGCCAACACATACGACGAAGTGATGACTCCACTTATTGGCAAGGACCTCAAGGGCCTGATCGTTGACCTCAGAGGCAACGGCGGCGGATATCTCCACACGGCCCTAAGGCTTGCAAACGAGTTCCTTGAGAGGGGGCAGCTCATTCTCTTTTCAGAGGGAAGGGCAGTTGAGCGTACGGATGACTATGCAGACGGAAACGGAAAACTCCAGAATGTACCGGTTGCAGTTATTATAGATGAGAATTCAGCATCGGCGAGCGAGATCCTCTCAGGTGCAATCCAGGATTGGGACCGCGGTATCCTGATTGGACGCCGCTCATTCGGCAAGGGCCTGGTTCAACAGGAGTTCCAGCTTCAGGACGGGGCAAGGATAAGGGTTACCGTTGCAAGATACCATACCCCAAGCGGAAGGGTTATCCAGACTCCTTACAAGATGGGAAAGGCGGAGGAATACTACCGCAAAATCTACGACAGATATACTTCTGGAGAGAGCTTCAACCAGGACAGCATAAAGATCAACGACTCCCTGGTATTCAAGACCTTGATACAGGGCCGCACCGTCTATGGCGGAGGTGGAATCATGCCTGACGTCTATGTCCCTATAGACACTTCCTATTACTCCAAGCCTTATCTTGCTGCTGTCAACAAGGGTGTCCTCAGCGATTTTGTCAGCATCTATTCAGATAGCCACAGAAAGGAATTAGGGAAGAAATACGGCTCATATAGCTCTTTCGTGAATAATTTCACAGTCAGTGACAAATACTTTAACGAATTTCTCTCATACGCAAAGGATAAGGGTATAGAATTCACTGATGAAGATCTGCAGAAATCAGGAAGCCATCTTAGGAACTATCTCAAAGGCCTTATTGTCCGCAATCTATATGGTCTGGACTACTATATCCGTTACGATAACCTTACTGATGAGGAAGTCCAGATAGCCCTCGGCAGTCTGGAATCTCCCGATAACCTTGAATAATTGAAAGATATCTGCTATGAAATATTTGTTTATCTTTTTACTGGTAGCTGCAGTTGCTTGCTCAAAAAGTGAAAGTTCCCCCGAGGATGTGAATCCCGACGTAAATTTGCAAGATGCTGTCGAGTTTCAAATATCTTATATGGAACCAGTAAGTAATGTGATTCAAAATTATATATCGTCGATAAGTATAAATGGCAATCTACTGGAATCTCAGTATGATTATTCCAATTATATATTGCCGACATATTCTACATTACCTAGTTGGGCGTATAACAGTAATTTGACGCCAAAATACACGTCAAAAGCCGGAGATATTAATTTGAAATTCATAAGGTCAGGGCAAACAGTCTATGACAAGACCTTCAATCTTAAAGCCGGCTTTTACAGTATTATAGTTTATGACTTGGAAAAATTGCCGCTAATTATACCTCAAAAGAGTCCATTTGAGGCATCTACCTGGAATTTTACCGATTTCAAGAAAGGTGTTGACTCTGTCTTTGCCGGAATGTTTGTAAATCTTCTATATGATGGTGGAGGAGTTCCGTTTTCAGGCAAGGCTAAGTTGCAATACAGGCCGTATGGTGCTGAAAAGTGGTCTGATGCCAGTTCCATCATTTCCTTTGGGCAGTATTCTCCATTTTATGTGATGCATTTTGACGATAACGGTTATTTAGTTACGCCAAGTGATGATGATGGTGTGTATTCAATGTATCAAAGAATTGATTTCCGGCTTGTTGACGAAGA
Organism: Bacteroidales bacterium; assembly: GCA_017548505.1. GTDB lineage: Bacteria > Bacteroidota > Bacteroidia > Bacteroidales > UBA932 > Egerieousia. The sequence continues at coordinate 4,335 of JAFYZX010000051.1, forward strand.
TGGAAAAGTGCTGAAAAGGGTCATGAATCGCTGGCCGTCAGATTTTACTGACTATTATCAGTGTAGGATAGGACGAGCTTACCTGTTTTTTGCATCAGGTAACCTGGATGGAAATAATGGAAATGCCCGATTCTGTATATGGCAACTCTATAAACCTAATACATCTGGTTTTTGAAGCTTCCTGAAATAGTGTGCTGTTTGCCTTCGGAATCTTTGAATTTAATATTGAACTTACCGTCAAACAAGATATTGTAATTAACTCTGTTCAATCCTTCAGGAAGAGGATTCTCGAAGTCTACTTTCCTGAGATTTGATATCTTGCAGTTACCCTCCATGTGAGTCCATTCTTTGTTGTCTGAAGAAGCGCCCCAATAGTAAATGCTGCATAGTTTTGGCTTAAAGGAAGATACACTATTCGCGCTAAGAAGAATGTCGACGTTGGTACCTAGATATCCTACATTATAATCTCCGGCTGCAGGAGTCCCGGAAAACATCAGAAGCACTTTGAAACAGTTGCCGTCTGCAAGAGTCTTGTAACCATGGCTTCCGGTATTGCCGCTTATCAGCGGATAGGTTTCGAAAACCATATCGTAAATCACGGTAGGATTATTAAGGAAAGGCCAGTAGGAAACACGCCGGTCGTTGTTAAAGACATTTTTTCCGTCGTAACTGATACTCAAGGAATACTGAGGAATATTGTCTTTATTAATTTCTGGATTGCTTTTTGAGCAGCCTGCAAACAAAATGACAGCAGATAATAATGCCAGGTAAAATGATTTCATAATATTACTTTATTGGAAGTTTATATTTGCCTGTAATTGCCTTGTATTCTGAATCGCTGAGCTTGAATCTGAATTCAAATTTGCCGGCTATGACAAACCTGTGTGTGTCATCATAGTAAATACTCTCAATCACATGCCTTTGAAGATTGGTTTCATAGAATACATAATTCCCGTTATGGTCCTTATTCTTTAGCATTGCACAAATGCAGTAGTCAAGATTCCTGTCATCATTGTATGTGAAAGGGTATGCACATCCTGAACCTATAATTGGAGTTGCGGGTACTTCTTTCATCCTTATCATAAAATAGTATTCGTAACCGCCCGAAGTTCCTGCGGCAAGTTCATATCCTTTGAATGTCCGTACATCTGTGCTGTTTTTGCCATATTCGGGCATTTTGTTAAAATGATACACACGTCCGTCTGATTCTATGTTACAATAGAAAATCTCATCAGAGTCTGATGAGTGGGATGAGTTCTTGGAACATGATCCCCCCAGAAATGCGGTAAAGATTAAGGCTAATATCGTAAGATTTCTCATGGTCTTTTTATCTTAATCCTTGATAGGGCCGCTGCCCAGCATTTCTCCGTCATCAGAATACCATACGGCAAACTGTCCAGGAGTTACGCCTCTTTGCGGAGAGTCAAACAAGAAATACATTCCGTCTTCCTTCATCATCAGTGTGCACTTCTGAAGCGGCTGGCGGTATCTTATCCTTACTAGATATCTTCTTTTCTCACCGATTTCCATCCTGAGGTCAGGACGTATCCAGTGAACTTCTGATGCGTTAACCTTCAGGCCTTTGCGGTAGAGGCCGGGATGGTCTTTGCCTTCACCGACATATATCGTATTCGTGGCGATATCTGTCGCGATTATGAATATGCTTCCCTGATGCCCTCCGATATTGAGGCCGTGCCTCTGGCCAATGGTGTAGTACTGTACGCCTATATGCTTACCAATGACCTTACCGTCAGTTGGCAAATACCTGATAGGGGTGAATTCGTCCTTAAACTCCCGGCTCAGTATCTTTGCGTAATCATCCTTGAATATCTCCACCACGTTTCCTTCCTTCTGCTTAAGATACTGCTGCAGGAATACCGGAAGATCCACCTTGCCCACAAAGCAGATTCCCTGTGAATCCTTCTTCTCTGCGGAAGGAAGTCCTGCCTGGCGGGCTATTTCCCTTACCTGAGGCTTTGTTAGATGTCCGATAGGGAACATCGCCTTGGAGAGCTGCTCCTGACTTAGCTGGCAGAGAAAATAGCTCTGGTCCTTGTTAGGATCGTCACCAGCAAGAATCCTGTAAACTGGTTTTCCGTCAACCTCAACGGTTTCCTTCTTGCAGTAATGGCCCGTTGCAACGAAATCTCCACCAAGTTCTTCCACTTTCTTCAGGAACGACGCGAACTTTATCTTGCTGTTGCACAGCACATCCGGGTTGGGAGTCCTGCCTGCGGCATATTCGGAAAACATGTAGTCCACAACCTGCTTCCTGTAGTCATCGCTGAGATCCACAAAGTGGAAAGGAATGCCGATCTTCTTTGCAACCATCTCGGCAACAAGCTTTTCCTCTTCCCATTCGCACTCTCCATGAAGGGTTCCGGTAATGTCGTGCCAGTTCTGCATGAACATAGCTTCCACGTCGTACCCTTGCTCCTTGAGCAGGTATGCAGTAACGCTGGAATCCACGCCTCCGCTAAGCCCGACGATTATCTTCATATCTATACTTATTGAATACAGTCCACGAAAAAGGGGCAAGCTCCATATATCGCACCGCTACAACCTCATACCCTTGCTACCTTCCGATCCTGGGGGAGTTTTGAGGGAGCTGGTCGTATATGACTTACCCCGATGCAAAGATACAACTTTTTTGCAAAGTTGCATCTTTGCAAAATACTCACCCCCTGCCCCCCCTCTAGGGGGATCACGGCCTCCGGCCGGGCGCTTCGCGCCTTATTACTTTGTTGCAGCTTCTGCGGCAGCACGGGCGGCCTTGGCGCGGTTCAGAGAATCCAGACCCTGGCGGTACGCCCTGGCGTTGGCAAAATGCTCCCTCTCGTTCCTTGCAAAGCGGTGAGTTCCATTGAACTTAGGGCTTGCGCAGAAGAACATGAAGTCTGTGTTTTCCTCGTTCAGGACACCGTCCAGGCAATCCTTGGTAGGAGCCATAATCGGTCCTGGAGGGAGGCCGTAAACCTTGTATGTGTTGTATGGAGAATCTGTTTCCAGATGCTTCTTGAGAACTCTTGTAATTGTGAAATCTCCGGTAGCGTAGATAACGGTAGGGTCTGCTCCCAGTTTCCAGCCTTTCTTCAGGCGGTTATGGTAAACGCTTGCAATCCTGGGATACTCGGGAACATAGTTGCTCTCTCCGTATACTATGGAGGCAAGGATGGACACATCTTTCTGGCTCAGGCCCAGTTTCTTGGCCTTCTGCTTTCTTTCGTCTGTCCAGAACTTGTCGTATTCCTTCTTCATTCTCTCCAGGAAATCCTTAGGGGTAACTGTCCAGTAGAACTCGTAACTCTCAGGAATTATCAGACTCAGAACATTGGCTGTATCTACTCCAAGAGTCTGAAGGTAATCGTTATCGGTGAACACCTCCATAAACTCGGTGGAATCTGCCATTAGCCTTTTGCCAAGCCTTGCAGCAAGGTTCTTTGCGTGGCGGATTCTGCCGGAGATAGGAACCATCAGAGGAGACTGGTAACCGTATTTGATGTTTCTGACAACCTGTATATTGCTGGCAAGAGAATCCAGAACATACCTTCCTGGATGGATGTGGGAAGGAAGCTGCTCGCGGTTAGCAACCTTCACAAAAGACTTGATATCAATAAGATGCCTTTCAAGAGAATCCATCAAGGTATTGAAGTCCGTACCTTGCCTAACATACAGGACGGTCTTGTGGGCTATGTTCTTTTTGTTCTGCTGGAGGAATCTGTAAAGTCCGATGCAGGCCGGAACCGCAAGAATGACCAGAAGCAGCAGGATCCATTTCTTCCATTGAGATTTCTTTGCCATGGTATTTGCAATAAGTTTTTTCTAGTATCACAAATTTATTAAATTTGCATAAATGAGTTCTAAATGAAGAAGAAAATAGTTATAGAATATCAGGAATTCAAGAGCATATCCAATCTCAGCGATGAAGATGCCCTTCTTCTGAAAGAGGCCATTTCCGCAACGGACCTTTCATACTCTCCATTTTCAAAGTTCAAGGTAGGTGCTGCAGTGAGAATGGCTAACGGACAGATTCTCAAGGCCGCCAATCAGGAAAGCGAGGCGTTTCCTTCCGGACTTTGCGCAGAAAGGTCGGTCCTTTTCTATGCAATGTCTAAGTATCCGGGCGTTGCTGTTGAAGCACTGGCTATTGCGGCCAGGAAGGGGAAAAAGCTTACCGCCACTCCGACAAGGCCTTGCGGGGCCTGCATCCAGGTAATGCTGGACGCCCAGAAAAGAGGCGGGAAACCAATGAAAGTGATTTTGGGAGCATCGGAGAAGATTGAGGTCATCTCTTCCATCAACGACCTCATCCCGTTCTCGTTCGACAACTTCTAGAAACTGACTTTCAGGCCGTCGTAGGCTATGAATATACCTGAAGGCATCTCTGCGGACAAATCCGCATGGGTGCCTTTGATTTTTTTATCGTCTTCCGCCATCTGGTGGGAAAGGTGGGTTATGAATGTCTTTTTTGCCCCAATCCTTTTGGCCACAGCAATAGCCTCTCCAAGAGAAAAATGCGAGATGTGAGGGCCTCTCTTTATGGCGCTCAGCACCATAATGTCCAGGCCATTAAGCTTCTCAAACTCTTCCTCAGCGATATGGTTTGCATCTGTCAGATAGCAGAGGCCTCCGAAGCGGAAACCCAGAATAGGGAGCTTGTAGTGCATTGCCCTGACAGGAATGATTTCTTTTCCCTGAATACTGAATGGAGCATCGCCGATCAGATGGATGTCAAATTTCGGGATTCCGGGATAAGGATGTTCCGCAAAAGCGTAGGAATACTCCTTTTTGAGGCCTTCAAGCACCCTTTCCTCGCAGTAAATGGTAGTGGGTTTCTGGAGTATGTAATTGAGGGCCCTGACGTCGTCCAGGCCGCCAGTATGGTCCTTATGCTGATGGGTAAGGAGTATTGCGTCCAGGTCTTCTATTCCGTATGTCAGTGCCTGGGTCCTGAAGTCCGGCCCGCAGTCGATGAGCAGCTTAAGCCCTTCATATTCAACAAAGGCGGAAGTCCTGAGGCGCTTGTCCCTCGGGTCCTTGCTTGAACAGACGGAGCAATGGCAACCAATCATCGGAACTCCAGTGGATGTTCCAGTACCCAGAAATGTTATCGTGTTATGCATACCTCAAATTTATGAAATAAAATCTATCGGTGGAGAATTATTATCTTTGCCGTATGGCAAACGGAAAGTTGTATCTGATACCTTCTCCGCTGGGAGAGGGGGCTGTGGCGGACAGTGTACCGCCCAGGAACATATACATAATGGAATCTCTGAAACATTTTGTGGTGGAGGAGGTTACAACTGCCCGCAGGTTTCTGTCAAGATGCGGGATGAAGGGGAAGATCGAGGCTCTGAATTTCTATGAACTTAACGAGCATACAGATCCGTCTGTTGGAGCCGGATATGTGTCTTTGCTGCTGGAAGGAAATGATGTGGGCCTGATTTCAGAGGCAGGGCTTCCTGCCGTGGCTGATCCGGGGAATGTGCTGGTAGCGGCTGCGCACAAGGCTGGAATACAAGTTGTTCCGCTGGTAGGACCTTCATCGCTGATGATGGCCCTTATGGCAAGCGGCCTTCAGGGGCAGAACTTTGCGTTCAACGGTTATCTGCCGGTAAAGGAAGAAGCCAGAAGGAGCAAGCTTCGCTTCTACGAGGCACATTCCAGGAAGATGAACCAGAGCCAGATATTCATTGAAACCCCTTACAGGAACGATTCTCTGCTTGCTTCCATAATGGATACCTGCTCTTCTTCAACGATGCTCACGGTTGCGGCGGATATCTCATTGCCTGCTGAATTCATCAGGACAATGAGTGTGGGGCAGTGGAAAAAGACGGGGATAAAGATAGGCAAGAGACCTTGCGTGTTTATAATACTTGGTTGAATATGAACAGGATAGAACTTAAGGATATGGAGTTCTTCTCCCGCCACGGATGCTTTGAGGAGGAGAGGATCGTGGGAAACCGCTTTGTGGTTAATCTCTGTGTGGAAGGGGATTTCTCTGCAGCGGCAGCATCGGACGATCTTGCGGATGCCATTAACTATCAGGCACTATATGATATTGTCAAGGAGCAGATGGATATTCCGTCCAATCTGCTTGAGAATGTGGCAAAGAGAATCTGCGGGAAGATTAAGGAAGCGTTTCCTGACCTTACTGTGATAAGGGTTACTATAGACAAAATCAATCCTCCGCTGGGAGGAAAACTATATGCTTCAAGCGTAACATTCGAGGTATAGCCAATCTGTTATGGAAAGGAAGGTAGCGGTAGCCACTCTGGGATGCAAGCTGAACTTTGCTGAAAGTTCCGCGATTGCGCAACAGTTTGTGCGCAACGGATTTGCGGAGGTTTCTCCTTATTCAGCCGGAGTAGATGTCTATGTGGTGAACACCTGCACCGTTACCGAACATTCAGACAAGAAATGCAGGAACATAATCCGTCGCCTGCATAAGATCAATCCCGATGCCGTGATTGCCGTAACAGGCTGCTATGCAACCCTAAAAAAGGCGGAGATTGAGGCGATTGAAGGAGTGTCCTTTGTGCTTCCGCAGGACAGGAAGGGGAGCGTGTATGCCCGCTGCATGGAATTCCTTTCCGGCTCTTCCTGCGGAGAATATTCCGCTGAGCATATCTTTCCCGCCTGTTCCTATGGAGAAAGGACAAGGTCATTCCTCAAGGTTCAGGACGGGTGCAACTATTTCTGCACATATTGCGCAATCCCTTACGCCAGAGGCAGAAGCAGGAGCGTTCCGGTAGAGACTCTGGTTTCCCAGGCTTCTGAGATTGCATCAAAGGGTGTTAAGGAAATAGTCCTTACCGGAGTCAATATCGGAGACTATGACGGAGGTCTGCTGCCTGTGCTTCAGGCTCTTGACAAGGTGTCAGGAATCGAAAGGTACAGGATAAGTTCAATCGAGCCGAATCTTCTGACGGATGAAATGATAGACTGGATTGCGTCTGGGACAAAGTTCCAGCCGCACTTCCATATACCGCTTCAGAGCGGATGCGATTCTGTGCTTTCCCGTATGCACAGGAAATATGACACATCCCTTTTTGCATCCAAGATCGGGTATATCCGTAAGACAATGGGGGATGTATTCTTCGGGATAGACGTTATTGCCGGATTCCCGGGAGAAACTGAGGCTGAGTTTGAGAGTGAAGTGTCGTTTCTGAAGGAGATTCGCCCTGCATTCCTCCATATCTTCCCGTATTCCAGGAGGAAAGGCACTCTTGCCGATAAGATGGAAGGCCATCTGCCTGAAAGCGTCAAGACGGAAAGGGTTAAGGTCCTTGAGTCTTTGTCGGATTCTCTTCACGAGGAATACAGGCTCCGCTTTGTGGGAACAAGGCAGGAAGTCCTGTTCGAGGGCAGGGTGAAAGGCGGTATGATGGGAGGATATACCGGCAATTATCTCAGGGTGGAACGGCCTTACGTCGCCGAGCAGATAGGGCAGATCGTCAGTGTTATCTATTAGCTTCTTTCTCTTTCTTTTTGGCCTGGCGCTTTTCTTCCCGGGCGGCTTTTCTTTCTTCCCTTTCCTTAATCTTTAGCAGACGCTCGTATTCCTTCTGGGCCGCGCTCTTCTTGCGGAACAGATCCCTGAAACGGTTAAACTCGTGCTGGTAGGCAATACCGATACCGGTTCTCTGGCTCATATCCAGATAGTTGGAGTAGCTGTCCGTTGCGTGGGAGAAGAAGGTCATGCGGATCTTGCCCTGGCGATCCATCTTTACTTCCACGTCTATGTTGCCCTTTACATCCCTTCCGGTGGATGAAGAGTATGGATCGTTGCCCATACTACCGTTGATAATTACACGGTTGTTGAACAGTTGCGTGGAGACGGCCACTTCAAAGGCGTCAGAGGCGCTCCTGTCTCCCTGCTGATAGTTGAATCCCAGGTCAAGAGGAATGTCCAGCTGCATGAACAGGTTGTTCAGCTGCCCCACAAGAACACTGGTGGCGTTGGAGTAAATGGCATTGCCGCTGGAACTGATACCTGACTCGGTTTCCGGAGTGAAGTTTCCGAATGCAAGAAGCGATGCAAACTGTTTCTGTAGCTTGTCCTCCGAGTTCAAGGCGCTTTCCACCTTTACCTTGGTGTTAGGGTCGAGATCCGGAATATCTATGCCGAACTTAATCTGCGGATTGTCTAGAATGCCTGATACCTTGAGGCTTGCGTTGACCAGTCTGGAGGTGTTCACCGATGTGGTATCGGAGATCAGGCGGTTTATTGCAGCCTTGGTGGAATAGAGGGCCGTTATGTCAAGGGCAGTGTTTCCGATCTTTCCGTTGAAGGCCACGTTGCTGCCAGGCTGAACGGTGAAATCTCTGGAAGCAAGACCCATCAGCACGAAGTGATAACTACCCTGCTGGACCGTATAGTTTCCGGACATGCGGAAAATATCTTTTGCAGGGTTGACTGTAATGCCAATCCGGCCGTTTCCTGTGGCTTTCATAATATCTCCGGTGGACTTGTCTATCTCCAGCCAGAGATTGGCGTCAGGAGTGGCCGTTACGTTGAGATTTACGGCAATCTCCATAGGATTCGACGTGTCAGTTGGCTTGGAGAAGTACAGAGTGTCGTAAGGGTCTATTTCCACAGGGATCTCTTCCTGGCGGAAAGTCAAGATGTTGGAATTGCCGGCACTGGAGGCTCCGCTCATAGGAATGTGGAAGAAAGTCTTGCGTTCCGTGCGGGCGGTGATGTCAAGGACGAGCTTCTGGAGGTCTCCCTTAATGCCCACATTTCCTGTGGCGAATACGGTTCCGTAGAAGTCTTCGTTGTCCTTTTCAGTGGTGTTGAGACCCTGCATGTTGTTCATCGATATGCGCACATCAATGCCTATGTCGTTGAACTTGTTCCACTTGACTCCGCCGTTAACTCTTCCTGTTCCTCCGTTAAAGTCTTCAAGGAGATTATTGTGGATAGTCACTCCCTTGTCGTTCACGTCAAAGGTTCCGTCAAGAATATATGGAACATTAAGATAGTCAACGGTGAATCCGAACCTGTTGAATCGGCATCCGGTACTTGTTATGGATATGCCGCTTAACGGACCTTCCAGATTTACGTTTCCGGAAAGGGTACCGGAAGTGTGGGAAACCACATCGCTGAGCAGAGGCTCAAAATAGGTGAGAGACAGGTCGTCCAGCCTGGAAACCATATTCACGTATGAACCTTCAGGACGGTAGTATCCTGTAATGTCCAGTTTCTTCTTTCCGTCCTGCACGGTATTGATGCTCAGGTCATAGTGCTTCTGTTCGCTGTTCCAGTTGCCGTCGAGATACAGTGTTCCCACTGGGGAGTTGTTGACATACATCGAGTCTCCCCTGAAAGAACCGAAGAATTTTCCTCTCTGGTTCAGAGACAAGACTGCACGGCCGGACAGAAGCCCCTCCAGGTTCATCTTCCTGTCCAGGAACTGGTCCACGATGGCGATATCGAATTTTTCCATACGGATGCCGAGGGAATCCTGATAATGCTCAGAGAGCGTTCCGCCGGCGGACAGCATCTGGCTTCCGTTGTAGATCTTCATACCGTTCAGCGTTATCAGGGAATCGGAGTAGATCATATCGGACTCGCGGATGTTCCATTTCTGCCCCTTGAGCGTTATGTCAGAAGGACTTACGTTTATATAGATAGGGGAGAGAATCTTTCTGAATGCGCCTCCGGCTTCAACAGTGGTGTCTTTAAGAAATGCTACACTTGCGTTAAGATTGGTGTTGTTCAGGCCCGTGCTGTCGTTGCGGAACCTTAGGGAGAAGCCTACACGGTTGTCTGCCGCATTTGCAATCAGACGGGTGCTGTCCACGGTAAAGCCGGCTACGGCAATATCTCTGGAAAAGATGGATGCAGCAATGCTTGAATCCCTGTCCAGAATAGTGAGGCGGACATTTTTCAGATAATTGCTGCCGTGAGCCAGTCGTCCGCTGTTCAGAAGCACCCTGTAATGGTCATCTTCAGTGACTCTTACTCTCAGCGATGTACCTTGCTGGATGTATAGTCCCGGGTTTATGAACGCGCAGATTCCCTGGGTGTTAAGAGTCTGTAGAGTCAGACTGTAATTCTCCCCGTAAAACTTCTGGATATCTTTTTGCTCGGATTGTGGAACAAGGTTGCTGAAATGCCGGCGAAGCACCTGGTTGGTTATCTGGTCAATGAAACCGTCTATCATGGTTGTTCCCTCATAACGGGCCTTGGCAAAGTCAGATACGAGGTTTATGACATATTTTCCGTCTTCAAAAAGGGATGTTGCGTCCAGGTCTCCGATTCTCCATTTTCCGTGGGAGTTGGTGTAAACAATATCGTCCATCTTGAGATAACCGAAGATGTCGTTGTCCACAAATCTCTGGAGGTCAGCGCTAATGAACGTTGATAAGATGGCAGTGGAGTCTCTCTTGTCAAGATTCAGGGCGTAAAGGTCCGCGTAAGGAATGTTTGCGTAGAAATTATAGACATTCCCGGGAGCAGACGATGTTCCGATAGAACCCTGGAACATAAGGTCAAGGGCCGGATCGTGACAGATAACTTTTCCGTCGAAAATATCGTCCTGGTATTTTCCCTTTCCGTAGATTCCGGTCAGGTTATATCCGTTGATACCGAGTTTGCGGACACTGAGGCTATCTATGATAACCGCCATTCCTTCAGTAGCGGTTCCGCTAAGTACCCTGACACTTCCCCGGCCACTGAATAGGCCCAGCATCTTGCTGCCTGTCAGGGAATAAAGGTTGAGGTCCGTAGCGTTTACCCTGGTGGAAACCAAAGGTGCCGTCTTGTCCCTTGCGGCGTTGACGGCAGCGTTGACTGCAATGCTGGTTCCGCCGGAAGACAGGACTCCGTCAGAGATTATATGGCCGATTGTTCCGCTTATGTTGCCGGTATATTTCCATACCTGCATCGGCGGCATCTGTTCAAGGAAATCAACTCTTGTTCCTCCGCTCAGGCCGGCTATAACGTGAGACAGGTCTTTGCCCGTGGTTGTAAGATTGTTGACACGGCCTTCAATCCTGGTGTGGAAGGTGTCCGTCAGTCCTTTCAGCCTAACATCAGACATCGTTACGGAAGTCTGGCCACCCTTGGAAACAGCACTTATGTTCTTGGAGTACAGGTTGCTTACAGTTCCCTGAACATCTCCGTCTATGAGCAGTTCCAGATCAGAATCCATGAAATCCGGGGCAAACCGTCCAATGGTCTTCATTGCCAGCGTGCTGCCCTTCAGACGGGAAGATATACGGACCTTGCGGATAAAGTCCTTGAAATCTTTTGCATCGTTGAAGCCGAAGGAGAGATAGTCACCCTTGAAGTTGCTTCCGTCGGCAATGACATCTGGATTCTTTAGCGTGGCTCCCTCGTCGTTGAGGATGAAATCTCCATTAAACCGGTTTAGCACAAAACCGCAGCTTTCTTTTGCAACCAGATTGTCTATTTTGGCCGAAACATAGTCCGGGCAATATCTAATATCTGAAGCCTCAAGGTTTATGTCGCTCACCCTGAGGTTGTTGAAATCCATTTGTCCATTGACGATATTCTGATGGATGAAAGGATTTATCAGATTGAAGCGGAAATTGTTTACCGCAAGAGTGTTCAAGGTAAGGTCCAGGCTGCTCTTGCCCTTGTCTTCATTTTTGTCTGAAGCGGGGAAGATTCGGTCTATGTTCAGCGTGGAGTCTGTCTCGTATATAAGGTTAAACACTCCGTCCGTTACCTTGAGAGACTTGACGGTGCGGTTCTTGTCCAGAAGGCCCCTCAGGGATATTCCGGCCTCAAGTTCCCCGGCACTGAGCAGAGTGTCTTTGGACACAATGGAGAAGTCTTTGACAACCACCTTGTTGAAGAAGCGAATATTTACCTCGCCGATATTAACGTCTGCATCTATGTCTTTTGTCAGGGACTTGACTACGCTCTGGGCCAACTTGGTCTGGACGTATGGAATCTGAAGCGTCAGGTACGCCAGCATCACAAGGCACAGGATTACCAGAAGCACCCAGCCAAGATATTTGAGTATCCTAATCATCAGATTCCTGCCGAATATTAGTCTTAACCTACAAATTTAAGCAAAAACTCATTAGATTTGCACATTGCAATTATGAACGGAAAGAAAGCAGACATAATACTCGGCATAGAATCTTCCTGCGACGACACTTCGGCTGCTGTCCTGCGGGATGAATATCTCCTGTCCAGCGTCATTGCCAGCCAGAAAGTCCACGAGAAGTGGGGAGGTGTGGTTCCGGAACTTGCTTCCAGGGCTCACCTTATGAACATAGTTCCCGTAGTGGACCAGGCGCTGGAGCAAGCTGGAGTAACAATGGATGATGTCTCTGCGATTGCCTTCACCCGCGGGCCGGGTCTTCTTGGATCTCTTCTTGTGGCAACAAGCTATGCCAAGGGCCTTGCCATCGCAACCGGCAAGCCTCTTGTGGAAGTGAATCATCTCCAGGGACATATACTTTCCTGCCTGGTTAAGGAGGAAGGGAAAGAGAACATAGTTCCGAGTTTTCCGTTCCTTACGCTTCTGGTTTCCGGAGGCCATACCCAGATAGTCAAGGTATGCGGCCATTTCGAGTTCGAGATACTTGGACAGACCATAGACGATGCCGTTGGAGAGGCATTTGACAAGTGCTCCAAGATGATGGGCTTGGGTTACCCCGGAGGCCCGATCGTGGACCGTCTGGCAAAGGAAGGAGACTGCAACCGCTTCAAGTTCAACCTCCCGCATATCCAGGGCCTGGACTACAGTTTCAGCGGAATCAAGACTTCTTTGCTTTATTTCCTCCGCGACCAATTAAAGGAGAATCCGGATTTCATAGAGGAGAACAAGGCCGATATCTGCGCAAGTTTCCAGAAGGCTCTCATCGATATTCTAATGAAAAAGCTCATCCTTGCCGTTAAGCAGACTGGCATCAGCCAGGTTGCAATTGGCGGCGGAGTGAGTGCCAACAGCGGCCTGAGGAACAGAATCGCGGAGGAAGGCAGGAAGAGGGGATGGCAGACCTTCATTCCTGAATTCAGGTTTACCACGGACAATGCCGCAATGATTGCCATCAGCGGACTTTACAAATATCGCAGAGGAGAATTCTGCACCCTTGACAAGCCTTCTGTCCCGAGGGCTTCACAAATGCTTTAGAGATGAAAGAGACTGACATTTCCTTTTCGGTTTCAGAGAGGCGGGACGAGGCTTCCCTTAAGGAAAAATGCGCCCGTGCATGTGGCGTTACCCGCGACAGGATAGTTCATGTCCAGACACTTAAGCGCAGCATTGATGCCCGCGGAGGAAAGATAGCTTTCAAGTACAGGGTGGAGATTTACCTCAAGGGCGACAGGCCGTTCCAGCCGTTCAAGATGCCGCCTTATCTGGATTGTTCCAAAGGGGAAAAGGTCATCATAGTGGGTGCCGGTCCGGCTGGTTTGTTTGCAGCGCTTACGCTCCTGAGAAGAGGCAAGTGTCCGGTGATTCTGGAAAGGGGAAAGGATGTTCACGCCAGAAAGAGAGATACTGCCCGATTGATGCTGGAGCAGATTGTGGACCCTGACTCCAACTATTGCTTTGGCGAAGGCGGAGCTGGCTGTTTTTCAGACGGAAAGCTATATACACGTTCCACAAAGAAAGGCGATATAAGGGAAGTTCTCTATCCTCTTGTTGATTTTGGAGCGGATCCCGCAATACTCGTGGACGCCCATCCTCATATCGGAAGCAACCGTCTTCCGCAGATAATGGAGAATATCCGTAACTGCATCATTTCCCGCGGCGGAGAGGTACATTTCAATACCAGGGTTACAGACCTGGTTCCTCCTCAGGGTGAAAAAGATATGTGGGAAGTAAGATGTGCCCAAAGAAATGAAAATGGAATGGCAGAAACCGCTTTCCGTTCCAGGAAGGTGATTTTGGCAACGGGACATTCAGCAAAGGATATCTACAGTCTTTTCTACGACAAGGGATGGGATCTCCAGGCAAAGGGATTTGCACTGGGAGTCAGGGCCGAGCATCCGCAAAGCCTTATCAACGATATCCAGTATCACGGAAAATACCAAAGGAGTCTTCCTGCAGCGGAGTATTCCCTTGTAGGCCAGGTGGAAGGAAGGGGAGTTTTCTCCTTCTGCATGTGCCCCGGAGGCATTCTTCTGCCTTCATCCACGGCTCCGGGAGAGATGCTTCTTAACGGAATGAGCAATTCGGAAAGGAATTCCCCTTGGGCAAATGCAGGAA
>JAFYZX010000052.1 GCA_017548505.1 Bacteroidales bacterium
CAGAGGTATGGAGAACAGCGGTATGAAACCGAACGTGGCACTTGCCAGCATTGCCAGAAGGAGTCCCCTGAATTTCTTCATATCGGAATCGGTTGAGGCCGCAAAGATAACACACGGAGACAGATTTTTGAGTAAATTTGTTGGACATTTGAGATTTTACTCAGCGATGAAAACAGACAAGACACTTGGAGTATTGGGCGGGATGGGCCCTGCGGCCACCGCCGATTTCCTGATGCTGCTGGCAAAGAAAGACCCTGCAGAATGCGACCAGGACCATCCGCGGATGATAGTTTACGAATATACTGAAACACCGGACCGTACCACCTACCTTCTGGGCAAAGGTCCGGATCCGAGAAAATACCTCAGGGAAGGTCTTGAAACCCTGATCGGATGGGGAGCAGACTATCTCTGCGTAACCTGCAATACTGCACACTATTTCATAGACGAGTTCCGCAGCGAGCTTTCCAAGCCGGTAATCCACATAATTGACGAGACCATACGCAAGGTGAGCAAGGTTTCCCCTTCCGGAGCCTGGCTGACAGCCACTTTGGGCACAATGAAAACCGGCCTGTACCAAAGGCACGCCAAGGACAGCGGCTACAACTTCGACATCGCAGACTACCAGACACAGGTCGAGATCCACGATGTCACGGATCTTGTCAAGGCCGGAAAGATTGAAGAAGCCGGAAAGAAATTCCGCCCTATCATAGAGGGTCTGTGGAAGATAAAGGAGCAGCCTATTGTTGGAGCATGTACGGAAATCCCAATCGCCTACGCCGCCACGGGACTGGACCCGAAGATGCACATCAGCAGCCTAGACGCCCTTGCAGACGGCTGCGTAAGAGAACTTTACGGAATAGAACTTTACTGATCGCGATGAAAAAGATAAAGATCGCCCTGCCGTGGCAGATATTGATAGGCCTTTTGCTGGGAGCCGTTTTCGGAATACTTCTTCCGCAATATGCCGGATACATAGACTGGGCCGGCCAGATTTTCCTCAGGGCCCTCAAGATGATAATCATTCCGCTGGTGTTCACCTCCCTGGTTGTGGGAGTTGCCAGCATCCAGTCTTCCAAGGACCTGGGAAGAATTGCGGGAAAGACCCTGCTCTACTATCTGGTGACCACGGCAATCGCCATTGCAATAGGCCTTGTGCTGGTTAACCTCATAAAGCCGGGAGTCGGCGCCAACCTCCCGATGCCGGAGAACGTGGACACATCCACCATCGGCAAGAGCAACACATCCTTTGTGGACCAGATAATCCACATTGTCCCGGACAATATCTTCAAGGAGATGAGTGCGGGTAACATCCTGCCAGTCATCTTCTTTGCGATTATCTTCGGATTCTTCATCACCCGAAGCGGAGAAAAGACCAAGACCACTCTCCTGGATATCTGCAACGCCATCAACGATGTGATAATGAAGATCACGATGTTTGTCATAAAGCTTGCTCCTTACGGAGTGTTCGCCATCGTATCCAACATGCTGGCAAAGCAGATAAATGCAGGAAACTCCATCCTTGAGCTTATCAGTTCTCTGGGAGTCTATCTGCTTGTGGTCTGGGCCGGAATGCTGATCCAGTTCTTCGGAGTGCTGCCGGGAGGAGTCTTCCTTCTGGGAAAGGAGCATCCATACCGCCACATGAAGAAAATGTCCACCGCAATATTGACGGCATTTTCCACCTGCTCTTCCGGAGCGGCCCTTCCGATCTCCATGCGTGACAGCGAGACCAAGTGCGGCATCTCCAACAAGATCACCAGCTTCGTTCTGCCTCTGGGAGCTACAGTAAATATGAACGGAACGGCTTTGTACGAGGGAGTTACGGTGCTGTTCATCGCTCAGGTTTACGGAATAGACATGAGCATAACCCAGCAGCTGATAGTTCTTGGAACCGTGATGCTCTCTGCTATCGGAACCGCCGGGATCCCTAT
The DNA here is from genome assembly GCA_017548505.1 of Bacteroidales bacterium. Lineage (GTDB taxonomy): Bacteria > Bacteroidota > Bacteroidia > Bacteroidales > UBA932 > Egerieousia. The sequence continues at coordinate 1,932 of JAFYZX010000052.1, forward strand.
GGCCGGATTCGTAATGCTGTCTATCGCCTTAAGCGTTGCCGGACTTCCACTGGAGGCAATGGGCCTGGTTCTTGCAATAGACCAGCTCTGCGATATGCCTAGAACCGCCACCAACTCTTACGGAGACGCCTGCGGAGCCGTCATCATCGCCAAGAGCGAAGGAGAAAAACTAACGATATAAGTGTACCCGGAGAATACTGTCAGGTCCCGGTAAATGAAGGGGGACCTAGCAGAAAAAGGGCCGAAATCCTGTCAGGTCCAAGTAAAAGAAAGGGGACCAAGCATGATTTCAAAGAAATTAGATGTATAAGAATTAGAAGTATATGAAAAGATTGTTTATAGCAGCCGCACTCGTATTGGTGGCATCGCTGAGCATAAAGGCCCAGCCTTACAAGGGAAAACAGACCAGCCAGGTTTATGCCGTTCCGGACTGGGAGCAGGTTCAGGCCAATCCTAAACTGGTGCTTTCAGACTACCAGCCATATCCTGTAATAGACCAGGATCCGTCTTCCATTCCGGCTCTAACTAAGGCCCCTAGAGGCTACAAGCCGTTCTACATCAGCCACTACGGAAGGCACGGCTCCCGCTGGCTGATCAACAGCGAGTATTACCAGGATCCGGTAGCATTCCTCAAGAAGGCCAACGAGGAAGGTATGCTTACACCTAAGGGACAGGATGTCCTCAGAAGGATAGAGAAAGTGGAGGAAGCATCCAGGGGACGCTACGGGGAACTCACCCGCCTGGGAGCAGAGCAGCACCGCCAGATTGCCGGAAGAATGTTCAGGAACTTCCCGGAGGTTTTCAAGGGAAATGTTGCAATAGACGCCAAGTCCACCATCATCATAAGGTGCATCCTCAGTATGGAAGCCTTCTGCATGAGACTCAAGGAACTAAACCCTAGACTGCAGATTTCCAACGATGCGTCCAACCACGACATGTACTATATGAACTATCAGGACAAGGACAAGTTCTTCAGCAAGATAACATCCACTCCCGAGAATTCAGCCATCCTTAAAGCTTACAGGGACAAGGTTTTCAAGCCTGAACGTCTTGCCCAATCCCTGCTGAAAGACACATCTTTCTTCAGCACCTACAACGAGAAATTCGGCTACAAGGACAATCCTGACAACCTTCCGCACTATACTCCGATGACTCTCCTGTACGACCTTTACCAGCTGACAGTCAACCTTCCTAACACGGATCTGGACATCCGCCTGGACGATGTTGTCACCCTCGAGGAACTCTATGGGGTCAACCTCTACCGCAACCTCGGTTCCTACAGATACGCTGGCTTCTGCGATATGGGCCAGTGCGTTACCCCTTATCGCCAGACCTATCTTGTCAAGAACATCATCGAGACTGCAGACCAGGCCATTGCAAAGGTGGGGACAGACGGAAGGAAGAGCGCCGGCGCAACTTTGCGCTTCGGCCACGACTCCAATCTGATGCCTCTGTGCTCAATCCTGAACATAGACGGAGCCGGAGTTTATGAACCGGACAATGACAACGTTGCAAATGTCTGGAATATGGAACACTACATCCCTAAGGCCGGCAACCTCCAGTTCATCTTCTACGGAAAGAAAAACGCCCCTGTCTTGATTAAGGTCCTCCTCAACGAACACGAGGCCACGCTGCCCGTGGAAACGGACAACTTCCCTTACTACGAGTGGAAAAAGGTAAAGGCCTTCTATCTCGACATTCTGGACAAGTCCCCTATCAAAGACAAATTCAACTGATCGCGATAAAAAACTCACGGTATGAAAAAGATATTCTCAGCGATTTTTGCAACAATCCTTCTGGCAGTATGCAACCTTGCCCAGGCCCAGGATACACCACCTGCCACTAAAGACACTTTGAGCATTAATTTCCTCAAGCACACGGATCCCGGCGATCTCCTGCCTTTCAAATACATCTATCAGAGGGCAAAAATCAGTCAGGATACTGCCATAACCTGCGCTATCTCCAAGGACATTTTATTCGAGGTTCTGGAAAACAACAAGGAAGAAGAGTATGTTGTGGTCAACATCACCCAGTCTAACTTCCAGAAAACCGGGCCGGAGAGTAATGACCCGCTCTACAACCGGGTTAGTTTTTATGCTGAAGGGATTCCGGTAGAAATAACCATTGGCTATGACGGAAGGATGTATGGCAGTTCCGACACCCTGGTTTCCAGGGCAATACGGAACATGAAACATGTTGCAGACACCTTAAGTAACAGCATATTAAATACGGCAAAACTTTCAAGGGAAGCAATTCTCAAATCCTTGACTAATCTCGCGGACACAGGTTACGTCATGAGTGAATTTGTGGCGGACCTGTCTCCTCTGTTCTTCCCCGGCGAATACTCATTCGTCGCAAACGAATCCTACACAATCGCCGACAGTGTCCTTTGCGGCATAGACAACAAATATCATCAGGATATTACAGTTTTCGGATGGGATGAGGAATTCTCAAAGGAAAACGAACAGTTCCGCGATATTTATGTAATAAGAAAATTCAACACCCAAGAGCCTTTGCTGTTCATCGAGAGGTTTGATCCCGACATTACGGAAGAGGAGGCTAAGGAGCTAATTGAAAAGTACGGGAAAAGACTGATCGGTGCAGTTGAAACCACTATCCTGGCGGACAAGGGGATGGGAATACCTATTCTTGTAGATATGGAGCTTGTTAACGGCTTCTATGAACAATTGGGAGACGACTATATCAGCCTGTCCAAAATAATGATTGCCCTGGATACCGATAAGCTGGCAGAATTGGAGGGAGGAGATGATGACGAGGAAGAAGACAACGGCGAGCCCCGCTACGACGACTACGGCTTCATCAAAGTAAAGTGATGTGAAGAGAGTGCGCCTACTGACACATAGATTGGGACAGTAAGAGCATTTTGGGCCGATTTTGCTCCTACTGACACACAAAATGGGACAGAGGGAGCAGTAAAGGGAGAGAAGTGTTCCTGTCGGCACATAAAACCGGACGACAGGAGCAAAAATGGCCGATAATGTTCCTGTCGGCACATAAAACTGGACGACAGGAGCACTTGCAGAGATAAGTGGGAGGGTAATAAGTCCCGAAGGGACCGGCCGGGTAGGCCGCATACCCCCCCTCGGGGGGTAGCCAAAGGCAGGGGGGAAAGTGAAATACACCACAAAAAAAGCAGGCTTTTCGGC
>JAFYZX010000009.1 GCA_017548505.1 Bacteroidales bacterium
GCCACAAAGTTAAAAGTTATTCGTCTAAATAATGTACCTTTATAACCGATATGGCATTACAGAAACAATCAAAATAATCATTTATACATTTCCATTTATGAATCAACTGTTTAAAAGAATCGCAAAGATTGCCGCAGCGGCTATTATGCTTGTTGCGTTTGTCAATGTGTCCAGTGCGCAGCAAGATATAAGATGGCTGCGCAATCCGGCAATTTCTCCGGACGGATCCCAGATAGTTTTCGGCTATATGGGCAATCTCTACAAGGTTTCATCCGAGGGCGGACTTGCAACCGCCATTACCAGCGGAGACAACTACAATGGCTATCCTGTATGGAGCAGGGATGGAAAGAATATCGCATACGCTTCAGACCTTTACGGCAACTTTGACGTATTCGTGATGCCGGCAGGCGGCGGTGTTCCCGTACGTTTGACCTATAATTCAGCGGGAGATTTCCCATTTGACTTCACTCCGGACGGAAAGTATGTCCTCTTCGGAAGCGGCAGGTTCGCTCCGGCAGAGAGCATAAGGTTCCCTTCATCAATGTTCAAGAATCTCTACAAGATTCCTGTTGGAGGCGGCCGTCCTATCCTTGTTACCGCAGCCGGTGCAGACGAGGCCAATTTCAACGCAGACGGAAGCAAGATAGTCTTCCAGGACAAGAAGGGATATGAGGATCCTTGGAGAAAGCACCACACATCCTCTGTTACAAGAGACATTTGGGTATATGACCTCAAGGCAAACACTTACACCAAGGTCAGCACTTACGAGGGAGAGAACCTGAAACCTGTATTCAGCCCGGACGGAAAGGCAGTTTACTACATCTCTGAGATGAAACTTAACAAGGCAAATAATGCCCTAAACCTCTTCAAGCAAGACCTGGGCTCCGGAACCAAAACCCAGTTGACAGACTTCAAGGACTTCCCTGTAAGAGAAATAAGCATTGCCAAGAACGGAACAATTTCCTTTGTTTGGAAAGGTGATATCTACACCATAAAGGACGGCCAGAAGGCAAAGAAACTCAATATCTACATCGCGGACAATGCCGGCTACCAGAAGATAAAGAATCTGGACATCCGCAACGCTACCGAGATGAGTGTTAGCCCAAGCGGCAAGGAAATCGCCCTGATCAACCGCGGAGAGCTCTTCGTGGTAGGCGTCAACGATGGACGTACCAAGAGAATCACCAACACCCCTTACCAGGAGAGAATGATTACCTGGGCTCCTGACGGAAAGGCCATCTACTATTCCGCTGAAGTAGACGGCAACTGGAACATAATGAAGGCAACCCTCAAGGATACCACAGAGAAGTATTTCTACGCTTCAACCCTTGTAAACATAGACAAGGTTGTGGCCGACGGAAAGGACAACTTCATGCCGGACCTTTCTCCTGACGGAAAGAAACTGGCTTACATCTGCGAGCGCAACACCCTGAAGGTGATGGACCTTAAGAGCAAGAAGACCGTTACCGTACTTCCTAAGGGCCATAACCATTCTTATCGCGACGGAGACTGGGGATTCGAGTGGAGTCCTGACAGCAAATGGCTGCTGGTTGAGGACCAGAAGAACATGATGAGAGGCGGTGCGACTGCTCTTATAAGCGCAGAGGGCGGTGAGATCCGCTATCCGGTTAACAGCGCCTACGGAGAAAGAGGTGCCAAGTTCGGATTCGGCGGACAGGCAATGACTTACATCGGCGGTGGCGGACAGAGAGGAGGAGGAAGCGTCAAGGCCGCTTTCTTTGATAAAGAGTCATACGACAAGTTCATGCTCTCAAAGGACGACTTCGAGCTTCTGGAAGAAAAGGAAAAGGGCGAGAAGAAGCCGGACGGAAAACCGGGAGAAAAGCCAGGCGACAAGAAAGATGTAAAGCCGGGCGACAAACCTGGTCCTGGCGGCCCTGGCAAGAAGCCTGAGAAGAAGGAAGTTAAGCCTATCGTTTTCGACGATTTCGATCTCATTGAGACCCGTATAGCCGATATCCGCACAGAGGGAAGCCCGATGGCCTATTACCTTACAAGAGACGGCAAGAAGATGTATTACGTGCGCACCGTGGAGAGGGGAATGGAGCTCTGGAGCACGGATACCCGTAGCCGCGAGAGTAAGAAAGTTGGCCAGGGTTCTCTTGGGGGAATGATTTCCGCAGGAGAGATCAGCCAGGACGAAAAGAGTCTGTTTGCCCTGCGCAACGGATCTCCGATCAAGGTAGACTTGATGAGCGGTATGGCAAAGCCTATAATGATTGCCGGCAAGATGGAGCTTGACGCTGCAGGCGAGCGTGCCTATATGTTCGACCATGTATGGCTCCAGGTTACCAAGAAGTTCTACGATCCTACCATCCACGGAATCAACTGGAAGATGTATCACGATGAATATGCCAAGTTCCTCCCTTACATCAACAACAACTATGATTTCCAGGTTCTTCTGAGTGAGCTCCTCGGCGAGCTGAACGCTTCCCACACCGGCGGACGCTATTATGCAAATAGGGTTCTTACCGGCGGTGACGTTACCGCAAACTTCGGAATGCTCTTCGACGAGACCTACACGGGAGAGGGCATCAAGGTTTCAGCCATCATCCCTGGCGGTCCTGCAGATAAGCTCAGCAATAAGATCCGTCCTGGTGACATCATTACCGCTATCAACGGGGAGAGCATCCCTGCTTCCGAGAACTATAACAAATACCTCAACAATATTGCCAACGCAAATACCGTTGTAACCGTAAAGTCCACCTCAGGCAATACTTTCACCCAGACTCTCCGTCCTGTAGCGGAGTCATCGCTGAGCCATTTGGTTTACGAATGGTGGGTTAGAAGATGCGAGGAGATGGTTGACAAGCTTTCCGGCGGCAAGATTGGTTATGTTCACGTTGAGGGCATGAACCAGCAGAGCTATCAGGTTATCTTTAACCGCCTGATGGGCAAGCACGGAAAGAAAGAGGCCGTGATTGTAGACACTAGATTCAACGGCGGCGGATGGCTGCACGATGAGCTTGTAACCCTGCTCGGAGCAAAGACCTATATGCGCTATGCTCCTCAGGGAGAACTGCTTGACGATGGCGAGCCTCTGGGAAGATGGCAGAAGCCAAGCGCAGTGCTTACCTGCGAGGGCAACTATTCAGATGCCTTCATGTTCCCGTTCGTTTACCAGCAGAACGGAATCGGAAAGGTTTACGGAATGCCTGTACCTGGCACCGGTACCGCAGTTTGGTGGGAGACACAGATAGATCCTGCCATCGTCTTCGGTATCCCTATGATTGCCTCAATGGGAACAGACGGAAAGGTTACCGAGAACAAGCAGTTTGAGCCTGACGTTAAGGTCGAACTCCCTTACAACGACTTCCTCGTTGGCAAGGACCCACAGCTGGAAGCAGCCGTAAAGGGCCTACTGAAGGAAATCAAGTAACAGGTTTTTATTTGTGAATGAAAAGGCTGGCCATTATTTGGTCAGCTTTTTTTTTGTATTTTTAGAGTCAAATTGGATTTAGTATGCCGGAAATTGTTTTATATGTTTTTTGTGGGGTGCTTCTTGTGGCACTGGTGCTGCTGTTTGTCTTTTCAGCAAGGCAGAGAAGGATGATAGACTCTTTCAAGGAGGATCTTAGCCGGAAGATGGCGGATTATCATAAGGAGAACAAGGATGATTATGAGAGAGCCCAGACATCGCAGAGGGAAGAGATATCCGCAAGAATTAAGGATTTTAACGATTCATTCTCTGAGAAGGTCAATTTGCTCAACGATACCCAAAAGAAAGAACTGGGGAATATGACAGAAAGCCAGAGGCTCCAGCTGGACAAGATGCAGATAGGCAGGATGAGCGCCTGAAATCTATGGAAGAGACTCAGAAGCTGAAACTTGAGCAGATTGAGAAAACACAGGCCGGAATGATTCAGTCCACTGAAAAGAGCCTGGAGAATATGCGGCAGACCGTGGAGGAGAAGCTGGAGAAGACTCTAAATGACAGGATAAGCAAGAGCTTTGAGACAGTAGGCAACCAGCTGGACAATGTGAAGAACGGACTTGCCGAGATGAGGGATCTTGCAAAGGATGTGGGAGGTCTCAAAAAGGTTTTGTCAAATGTGAAGATGAGAGGAGGGCTCGGCGAAGTTCAGCTGCAGATGCTTCTGGAACAGTACCTTGCACCGGGGCAGTTTGTCTCTAATGCACATACCGGAGAGGACAAGAACTCCGTGGTGGAATTTGCGGTGAGGTTTCCGGGGCAGGATGGTAATCCTATACTTCTGCCGATAGACTCAAAGTTCCCGAAGGACCGTTACGATGCTCTTCTGGAGGCATATGAATCTGCAGACAAGGATGCGATGGATGCTGCGCGAAGGGACTTTTGCAATGCAATAAGGAATGAGGCCAAGAATATTAGCAAATATATCAATGTGCCTGAAACCACGCCGTTTGCAATAATGTTCCTGCCGTTTGAGGGACTGTATGCAGAAGTGGCAAGAGATGCCAATCTGCTGGAAAGCCTCCAGAAGGAATATAGTGTCACGGTTGCCGGGCCTACCAACCTGTCCGCCATATTGACAAGTTTCCAGATGGGATTCCGCACCCTGGCTATCCAGAAGAAAGGAAGCGACGTGTGGAAAGTCTTGGGTGAGGTCAAGACCGAGTTCGGAAAGTTCGGCGACATGCTGGAGAAGGCAAAAGGCAAGATCCAGGGAGGCCTGGAAGATATGGACAAGCTGATTACCACCCGCACCAACCAGATAAACAGGAAACTCAGGGATGTGGAAACCAATGTCACATCCATAGATACGGACTCTCCGGCAAGGCAACTGGAAGAGGAGTAGCTATCTTTTAGTATATTTGCACAAACAGATAACATTTTAGTTATGGAACAGAAAAACGCGCTAGCTCATCCCGATGCCAAAATCATGAAGGAAAACATCGCGAGAAACTGGCTTCCAAGATACACCAAGAGGAAGCTTGAGGATTTCACAGACTGCATTCTTCTGACTAACTTCGGCAATTATGTGGATATGTTTGCCCAGAAGTTCGGTGTTGAGGTAGTGGGTAAGGATGGCAACATGCCAAATGCCAGCGCAAACGGCATAACTATCATTAACTTTGGAATGGGAAGCCCAAATGCAGCTACCATTATGGACCTTCTGGGCGTTATTCATCCGAGGGCCTGCCTTTTCCTGGGCAAGTGCGGCGGTATAGACAAGCACACCAGAATCGGAGACCTGGTTCTTCCTCTGGCAGCCATCAGGGGAGAGGGAACATCTGATGACTATTACCCTCTGATTGTTCCGGCTCTTCCTGCATTTATGCTTCAGCGAGCTATTTCCTCTGCCATCAGAGACCACGGCAAGGATTACTGGACAGGAACTGTATTCACCACCAACAGAAGGCTTTGGGAGCACGACGAGCATTTCAAGACTCTCCTTTCCACCACCAGGGCAATGTGCGTTGATATGGAAACTGCCACTTTGTTCATCTGCGGATTTGCAAACCACATTCCTACGGGAGCGCTTCTGCTAGTATCAGATCAGCCTATGATTCCGGAAGGCATCAAGACCGAGGCAAGTGACAATCTGGTTACCCGCAATTTTGTTGAGGATCACCTCCAGATGGGAATAGATTCCCTGAAGATGATTATCGAGGAAAAGAAGACAGTGAAGCATCTGAAATACGACTGGTAATTATCGCGATGAAAAGCATAGAAGTAGTAGCGGCCGTCATTCTTCGGGACGGCCGTATTTTTGCCACTCAGAGAGGCTACGGGGATTTCAAGGACATGTGGGAATTTCCCGGAGGCAAAATGGAACCGGGTGAAAGTCCGGAGCAGGCTCTTGTGAGGGAAATAAGGGAAGAACTTGAGGCCGATATTTCCGTGGACAGGTTTCTGGAGACAGTTGAGTTTGACTACCCGAAGTTCCACCTGATTCTCCACTGCTTTCTGTGCAGCCTGAAGACAAAAATAGTTCATCTGACAGAGCACGAATCATCACGATGGCTTTCTGCAGATGAACTCGATAGTGTGGACTGGCTTCCCGCCGATCTTTCAGTTATTGGACAAATAAAAAAACTGCTAACCTGACTCCTTTTATTTTTCCTGCAAACCCTTAATCCTCTGTACAATTCCATCCACCTGCTCTTTAGAATAACCCCAGCAGTGGGCACTGGATCGTTTAGGGTTTGTCAGGAACTGGTTAAGCCATTTCTTTGCAAGGTCTGGCTTGCGGAAGGAATAGCCATAGTTGCGATTGAGTCCCATGCACTCATCGCCGGCATATACGCACGCTAGCATAAACTGGCAATTGGCGTCGAGTGGAGCGGCGGCAAGAAGTAGCGGCAGTACATCGACGGCAACATGGTCTGAGATAGTGGTGCCGTCAAACAGGGCGGTGCCCAGGCTGAAGAAAGTAGCCTTGTGGCAGTAAACGCATATAGCGCCAAGCCATCCTTCTTTGGCCAGACGCTCAAGGAGGTCAAAGTCAAGATTTTCGAAGTAACCGTCGCCGGTGTAACCGGCCGGATTGCCACTTTTAAGCTTTATGGGCTTCTCTATGTTTTTTATAGCGAGAAGGCCTGCCTCTGTGCTTGATGCTGCACTTGACCCAGGTTTTGCGTACTGCTTGGCAATCTCGTACAGAACTTGTGCAGAGTTGATGCGTACATCGCCGCCTAAGCCAAGGCGCATGCATTGCGCTCCGTAGAAGATAGCATCGGCGTTGCAGAAATTAAGGCCGGGCTTAAGTGCCCATTCCAGAACCCTTGTATACTTCTTGTTCTTATAAAGTTGTTCAGCAACAGCTGAGAGAGAAGTCTGGTCTCCTATAGAAGCCAGTTGGATAATCTCTTTGTTGCCAGGATTTTTCCAGCTGTCGCTTTCGCGTAATTTCTTGTAGTAGGACTCAAGATTCAGAAGATCGTCCGGGCGTAATGGGTTACCAAATACATCATAGGCAAAGACTCTATCACTTCCATTTTCACGCGCCTTAATGCAGTAGTATTTAGTTTTGCCAACCTCGGCGGACTCAAACCAGGCATATTGGTAAGGACCGTTCATTATCGTGTAATATGCAGGGTCTTCAAACTGCAGAAGAATGTCGCAGCCGTTGCCGTCTTTCCTGGAAATGCCGGCTAACTCGTGAATACCGGACGATGTAAGCGAATACCACATTATCGTCTTGTCCGTGGCGCGGGTTATCTGGCGTCCGTCAAGATCAAAGAGAATGTTCTCGCCGTTATGAAGTGCCCGAAAGACGGGATCCTTGGATTCAAAAGAATTATCGTAGAACTTGCGCACGATAAAGATATCGTCGAATTTCAAGGGCAGCACTACAAGATCCTCAAGAGATTCGGGATTATATAGGTAAATATAATCCCAGTCTATTTTGTCCTTGAAGATTCCAACCTTGGCTGTCTTGTTGTTACGGACAGCATACAGTTTTCCGTCCAAGATAGGGTTGAAAACCAGATTGTTTTTCAGAGAAGATATGTCATCCTGGGCAAAAAGCCCTGTGAAAGATAAAACTAAAAGCAGAACTGCTCCTAGAAATCTTGTTTTCATCATGAGGGTTTTATGATTATTTGATAAGGTTGCCCAGAATGTCTCTGGTGAGGGTTCTGGTGGCGGCAGTTGTGGCGTTCTTGACAATGGACTTGCCGGCACTTGTCTTGCTCTTTTTGCCAGTCAGTTTGTTTCCGACAATTGTTGCAAGGGTTGCGGTAACGGCTGTCACCACGGCCTTCCATATTTTGCTCCAGACGCTCTTGCCTTTCTTCTTTGATTTCTCCTTTTCCTCTTTTTCCTTCTGTTTCTGCTTTTCGGCTTCTTCCTTGGCTTTCTGCTTTTCCTCTTCTTCCTTTAGGGTCTGGGCAAGCAGAGCCTCAAAAGCGCTCTCGCGGTCGGTGATCTTGTCATATTTTCCGAAGAGTCTTGAAGACTTGATTATCTGGCTTCTCTGGCTCTCGTCGATAGGGCCGATCTGGCTCAGCGGGAAGAGAATCTTGGAATTTTCAACGATGCGCGGAGCACCCTTTTCGTCCAGGAAGGAAACAAGGGCCTCTCCGGTTCCGAGGTTCATGATAGCGTCCTCTGTCTTGAAGGTAGGGTTGGCGCGGAAAGTCTCTGCGGCTACCTTGACAGCCTTCTGGTCCTTAGGGGTATAGGCCCTGAGGGCGTGCTGGATACGGTTACCCAGCTGGCCGAGAATAACTTCAGGAATGTCCGTAGGGAGCTGGGAGATGAAATAAACTCCAACACCCTTTGAACGGATGAGGCGGATAACCTGCTCGATCTTGTCTGTCAGGCTCTTGGAAGTGCCTTCAAACAACATGTGGGCCTCGTCGAAGAAGAACACCAGCTTAGGGAAATCCAGGTCTCCGACTTCCGGAAGGGTGGTGTAGAGCTCGCTGAGCAGCCACAGCAGGAAGGTTGAATAGAGCTTAGGGTTGTGCATCAGCTTGTCAGCCGCCAGCACGTTCATGATACCCTTGCCAGTAGCCATATCCACCTGCAGCAGGTCCATGATGTCGAATGCAGGCTCTGCGAAGAAGTTGTTGCCGCCCTGGTTCTCAAGCGTCAGCAAAGAACGCTGGATAGCCCCGATGCTCTGCTGGGAGATGTTGCCGTAGAGGGTGGTGTACTCGCTGGCATGCTGGCCCATATAGTTGAGCATCGAGCGCAGGTCCTTGATATCGTCCAGAAGGAGGCCTTTTTCATCGGCGATGCGGAAAAGGATGTTAAGCACTCCCTCCTGGGTATCGTTGAGCTCTAGGATTCTTGAAAGAAGCTGAGGGCCCATCCTGGAGATGGTGCTTCTCATAGGATGGCCCTGCTCTCCGAATACGTCAAAGAACCTTACCGGGCAAGCCTGGTACTGCGGATCCGGAATGCCGAACTCGTCCTTGCGCTTCTCTATGAAGCCGCTGGTCTTGCCGGCCTGGCTGATACCTGAAAGGTCGCCTTTCATATCCGCCATGAAGCAAGGTACTCCCACCTGGCAGAAACTCTCTGCCATAACTTGCAGGGAAACAGTCTTTCCGGTACCTGTAGCACCGGCGATAAGGCCGTGGCGGTTGGCCATCTTTCCAACCAGACTTATAGGGCCGTTGTCGCAGTGGGCTATGTAGAGCCCGCGTTCTTTGTCGTACATTCTATGTTTGTTTAATTGTTCAGACTAATAGGTAAACTCCGTTGTGCCTTCCCAAGGCTTGTATGGAGTGCGAGGGAATCTTCTTTCGAACTCCTTGATGAGGTCGTCGCGGAACTTAGGATGTGCCAGTCCGATGAGCATTCTTGCCCTGTCTTTCAGGGTAGCTCCCTTCAGGTGAGCGATACCGTACTCGGTGATAACATAATCTATGTCGTCTCTTGGTGTGGTGATTCCGGCACCTTCCGTCAGGAATGCCTTGATACGTGAGAGTTCTCCGTGCTTTGCGGTGGAAGGGAACGCAAGGATAGCCTTGCTGGTCTTGTTCCAGGATGCTCCGCGGATGAAGTCAACCTGTCCGCCGGTTCCGCTGAATACCTTCAGGCCGATTGTCTCTGCCGTGCTCTGGCCCTGGAGGTCCATCTCGAGAGCCGAGTTGATTGATACGAAGTGGTCCATCTGGCAGATGGTCCTAGGGTCGTTGCAGTAGTTTACAGGGAACATCAGCACGTCAGGATTGTGGTCCACGAAGTCGTACAGCATCTGGCTTCCCATAAGGAATCCCGTAACCAGTTTGCCAGGATGGAGTTTCTTCTTTGCATTTGTTACAACTCCCTTCTTTACAAGCTCTACCACGCCGTCTGAGAACATCTCGGTATGGATTCCGAGGTCCTTCTTGCCAGTCATATAGTGGAGGGCTGCGTCAGGAATTGCTCCGATTCCCAGCTGAAGGGTTGCACCGTCCTCAACCAGTGAAGCGCAGTACTCTCCGATCTTCTCCTCAACAGGTCCGATAACCGGCTTAGGAAGCTGGAACATAGGCTTGGAAGTCCTGACTATGTAGTCGAGTTTTGAAATGTGGATCAGACAGTCTCCGTAGCCCAGGAAAGGCATCTGGTCGTTCATTTCGCAGATAATCATCTTTGCGCGGTCAACAGCAAGCTTGGTGTAGTCCACGCTGATACCGAGGCTGCAGTATCCGTCCTCGTTAGGAGGTGTAACGGTAATCATTGCCACATCAATCGGATAGCGGGTGTCGAACCAGTCCGCAACCTGATGGTAGTAGTATGGGAAGAAATCTCCGCGGTCGTCGTTGAGGCCCTCTCTTGTGTTTCCGTGGGCAAAGTTTGTGATGTGGCGGAAGTGGCCGTATCCCTCAGGCAGCATATAGGTTGCCGGGTGAAGGGTAACCATGTGGTAAATGTCTACATCCTTGAGCCTTTCTCTCTGCTCCATCATTGCAAGGGGAATCTCCTGCGGTGCGGCCGCCGAGTGGCCCAAGACGATGTTCATTCCGCTCTGGATTGCTTTTGCCGCATCTTGCGCGCTTACGATGCGGTCGCTGTATTTTTCTAACCAGTCCATATTAGTAGTTTTAATATCAATCTGAAAAATTCGTTTTTCAAGTTTCCAAAGTTAAGGAAAAATCATCAAAAAGAGCAAAAACAATTAACAATTTTCAGCGATGTTGATAAATCGCTGAGAAATTAACATAAAAAAGGGCGTGCATCCTAAGAAACACGCCCCTTAAACAGTGAAATGGTATTACTTCACTTCCTCAAAGTCCACGTCGGTTACCTCTCCGTCCTGGCTTCCGCCGTTGCCGGAGCCGCCGGTTGAACCGGTGTTCTGGCCGTAGCCGCCCTGGGTTCCTGCACCCGGATTAGGGCCTGCCTGTGCACCGGCTGCGCGGTTCATTTCCTCGCTGGCAGCGTGCCAAGCCTCGTTCAGCTGGTTCATCAGATTATCCAGCTCGGCGATGTTCTTGTTCTGGTGAGCTTCCTTCAGTTTCCTTGTGGCTTCCTCGATCCTGGACTTCTTGTCTGCAGGAATCTTGTCGCCATAGTCCTTGAGGTTCTTCTCGCTGGCGAATACCTGGGCGTCAGCGTTGTTGAGCTTGTCGGCCTCTGCCCTGGCAGCCTTGTCGGCCTGCTCGTTGGCCTTGGCTTCGTCTCTCATCCTCTTGATTTCGTCATCGCTGAGGCCGCTTGAAGCCTCGATACGGATCTGCTGCTCCTTGCCGGTTCCCTTGTCCTTTGCGGATACGTTGAGGATACCGTTGGCGTCGATATCGAAGGTTACCTCGATTTGAGGCACTCCTCTTGGAGCCGGCATGATTCCGTCCAGATGGAATCTTCCGATGGTCTTGTTGCCTGAAGCCATCGGCCTCTCGCCCTGGAGCACGTGAACCTCTACAGAAGGCTGGTTGTCTGAAGCCGTGGAGAAGATCTGGCTCTTGCGGGTAGGGATGGTGGTGTTGGCATCGATGAGCTTTGTGAATACTCCGCCGTAGGTCTCGATACCGAGTGACAGTGGGGTTACATCCAGCAGAAGCACATCCTTTACGTCTCCTGCGAGGACGCCGCCCTGGATGGATGCTCCGATTGCTACAACCTCGTCAGGATTTACGCTCTTGTTAGGCTCCTTTCCGAAGAAGTCCTTAACCAGCTGCTGTACCTTAGGAATACGGGTGGAACCGCCTACCAGAAGCACCTCGTTGATGTCTGAAGCGCTGAGGTGAGCGTCTGCCAAAGCCTTGCGGCAAGGCTCGATGCACTTCTGGAACAGATTGTCTGCCAAAGCCTCGAACTTGGCTCTTGTGAGAGACTTTACAAAGTGCTGAGGCACACCGTCTATAGGCATGATGTAAGGCAGGTTGATCTCTGTCGTGGTCTGGCTGGAAAGCTCGATCTTTGCCTTCTCGGCTGCTTCCTTCAGTCTCTGGAGAGCCATAGGGTCCTTGCTGAGGTCTGCCCCGGCATGCTCGTTCTTGAATTCCTGAACCATCCAGTCTATGATAACGTGGTCGAAGTCATCACCTCCAAGGTGGGTGTCACCGTTGGTGGACTTAACCTCAAATACGCCGTCGCCGAGCTCAAGGATAGAGATATCGAAGGTACCGCCACCCAGGTCGAACACTGCAACCTTGGCATCCTTTTCCTTCTTGTCCAGACCGTATGCCAGTGCGGCTGCGGTAGGCTCGTTGATGATTCTCTTTACGTGAAGTCCTGCAATTTCTCCGGCTTCCTTGGTTGCCTGCCTCTGGGAGTCTGAGAAGTATGCCGGCACGGTGATAACAGCCTCTGTAACGGTTTGTCCCAGATGGTCTTCTGCAGTCTTCTTCATCTTCTGCAGAATCATCGCGGAGATCTCCTGAGGAGAATACAGCTTGCCGTCGATGTCTATTCTCGGGGTGTTGTTGTCGCCGCGCACTACCTTGTAAGGTACTCTTGAAATCTCAGTCTGCACCCTGTCGTATGTCTCGCCCATAAACCTCTTGATAGAGTATATGGTCTTGGTGGCGTTGGTGATGGCCTGCCTCTTTGCAGGGTCTCCGATCTTTCTTTCTCCGTTCCCGGTGAATGCAACTACTGAAGGGGTTGTTCTCTTTCCTTCGCTGTTGATGATTACGGTAGGCTCAGAGCCTTCCATTACTGAGACACAACTGTTTGTTGTTCCCAAGTCGATTCCGATAATTTTTCCCATGATTTTATCTCCTATTTTTAATATTCAACTTAATCCGGAGAGCTTTTGTCTCCGCGATGGGTGTATCTCTATAATTGTGCCATCGCCGAGAAACGCCAAAAATCTGCCAAAATGACAAAAAAGGATGGCCGAAGCCATCCCTTTGCCCATAATTGCAGTTTATTGCTACTGGAGTCCGGCCCAGGTGCCCTTTATGTTCTGGCACTGGGTGTAGCAGGA
>JAFYZX010000053.1 GCA_017548505.1 Bacteroidales bacterium
CGGGATTAACCAGCTTCTTATAGCTCTTGAGCTCTACTGTCAGGAGTTCCAGAATTTCTGCCTTATCCAACTTGTATAGAAGCTTCAGAAGCGTATCCCTGGTGGTTCCAAGTGAAGTGGCCAGTTTGTCCACATTCGGCTGTAGAGGGACATGCTCGGCAATAATCATCAGGAGCTTCTTGCATTTCTCTATCGTATCGTATGTGATTTTCTCCACAGCAGGTAAATCACTTTCAATCACCGTATCCACGACTTCTTTCAGGCGAACAAGGAATTCTTTTCCGGCATCCCTGTAAAAAGGATATACCCCTGTGTGCAGATAGTTATCGAAAGCCACCAGAACCTTCGTCCTGGAGACGATGTCCATGGCGATGGTCACATGGTTGGGCAGGAGTTCTTCCAGGGTGACCGCATTCATCTTCAGGATGCCTTCATACTCCAGATACTCCCGGAAGGACATTCCCTTCAAAATATAGGGCGTCTGCCGCCTGGACATATCCACCTTGGCATTGTCAATCTCAAGCAGAGAAGAGCCGGTATAGACAATTCTGAGGTCATGGAGCTCATCTACCAGCGTCTTAAGGATGGCGCTCCATCCTTTGTACTTATGAACTTCATCAATATAGAACTCGGTAATTCCCCGCTTGTACATGAATTTAATCAGATCCTGGAGCTCATGCGTCCCGAACCAGTAATGGTCCAGAGAGATATAGAATGTGTCATCAGGATTGGCGTATTTCTCCTTGATCCGCTGCAGCAGCATCGTCGTTTTACCAACGCCACGCTCGCCCATAATGCCTATTACGTTTGAATCCCAGTTAATCTGAGGATAGAGGTAACGCTTGAAGTCAAGTGTCACCTGGGAGAGTTTACTATGATAAAACTCAACAATGGGGCGGATGTCTGAAAGTTCCATAATTCAATTCGTTTTCGGCACAAATATACAAAACACTTTTGGAAAAGCGAAATTATTTTGAAAAAGCACTTTTGGAAAAGCGAAATCTCTTTATTATTTACTCATCTCCTCCTCAAAGAGTCTACGCCCTTACACTTACAGCGTTTATATTCAAGTAGTTAGAAAATTCTATACCCCTGGTCTCCAAGAAAAAAAATGGAGTCCTATGCTCCACAAATCAAGACAGCTTAACCGCTGTCTTTTTTTGTATCTTTGGGTATGCGCCTATTTTAACTTTCCGGCATCTGTGCGTCTATATATACGGAATATGGGGAAAAGCTTCGACATAGAACTTGCTCAACTGAGGCCTAAGGTGCTTGCTCTCACACGCAGGTTTTTCCGTTCCGCCCACCTGGAATCAGACCCTGAAGACATCGTACAGGATGTGCTTCTTAAACTATGGAAGGCAAAGCAAAACGGAACGGATATCCTTAATGCCGAAGCCTGGGCGGTAAGGGCCACCAAGAATGCCTGCATATCTGCCTGGCGGAAAAAAGGCACAGCAGTCTCTTCCAAGCTTGAAGAGCAGACCTCAAGTGTTTCCGACAACCCGGCCCTAGACAGAATAAGGGAAACAGAAGCCTCAGCGATTTTGAAATCAACAATGGATAGTTTCTCAGAAGGCACCATCAAACTGCTGCGACTCAGGGCCTCAGGCTTGTCGCTTGACGAGATCTCTGCCATAACCGGCCGCAGCAAGGGCAGCGTAAAGAGTTCCATCTCGGCAGCCCGAAAGATCCTGATCCAAAACCTTAACATTTAGATGAAATGGAAACAAGAATCAACATAAACCGCAAAGACCTCATCCAAAAATACCTGGATGCTGAAACCTCTGTAGAGGAAGAACGCCTGCTTGCAGAATCCTTTGACGACAATCCTCCAGTAGACAAAGATGAGGAAAAGGTTGCTGCAATCCTCTCCCACACAAAACTCCTTGCAAAAGATGAAAGCGAAAGGGAAGGCCTCCCGGAAGATGATATTATCGCTGAGGAAGAGTTTGACAGAATCATCACAAGACAAAGGATATCCCGAATTTGGGGATACTCCATAGCAGGACTTGCGGCGGCTATTGCGTTGTTTTTCCTTCTTCGCACCCAGGCTGCCGAGCCTCAGAACGAAATCCATCCTGCCAACCCGGTAGAACAAGTGCCGCTACTTTCCGATAAAGCTCTGGAAGATGCGGAAAAATGCGAATTCGAACCCATTGAAGGCGGCTATATCTTGACAGCCTATTTCCCGGACGGAAGCAAGGGGAAATATCTGCTATCCCAAACAGAAGAAGACCAGTCTTTCTTCTTGATTTCACTCAATTCACCAGTTACTAGATAATAAACAAACACATTATGAAAAAGATATTATTACTTGCTATCGTTATTCTTCTGTCATCTTGGGGTGCCCTTGCCCAGAAGGCCGTTTATGTCATAGACGACATTAACGTAGATAATTTTGATGGCTCCCAGCTTAAAGGTAAGATAATCAAGGATTACAACATTTCCGTCTCCGGCAAAGGAAAAGATGCCGTTACGGTCCACTCTATCAGAACATTGTCTCAGGGAAGAGGTAGTTTTTTCGGCATAGCAACCGCTACTACCGATACTACAAATCCAGATTTTCCTAACATGACATATATCATAGATGGCAAAAAGTATAGTTTTAAAGAAGGAGGTGATTACCTGAAAAAAGTTTTGGGATCATCGGAGAGGACTATGAAGAGCATTAGATCCGAGCAAAAGGAGAATCCGGACAAGAATGGCCCCAAAATCCTAATCACAACTATCATAGAAACCCAACCAAACCAGAATGTGCTCAAGAAATCAGACCTCAACGCATTTCTCAAAATCATTCCCGGAGCAAAGACAGAGGAAGACGGAAGTGTCACAATAGACGGGAAACCTGTAGAGTTTATCACCATCAACGGTACCAGATACACTGTAAAGAAAGAAGACTGATTTTCATAATCCGCTGATTTTTTTTATATTGCATCCCGAATGAAAAAGATATTCTCCGCGATAATACTGATTCTTCTATTCTGCCTTTCCGCCAAGGCTCAGATTTTCATTGGCAACGACAATCTGACCAACCGGAGGATGAGCAACATAAAGGTGAAGATCATTGACTCTCTTACAAGCGAGCCTATATCTTTTGCATCCGTCTATGTTGTGCCGGTTAAAGACACGGTCATATCGAATTTCATTATTTCGGATACATCGGGAGTTGCAACCCTGAAAGATGTGCCTTTCGGAAACTATGTATTCCATATCGAGATGATGGGCTACAAGCATTACGCAAAAGAGAAGTATTTCAGGGAAGCGAGGGAGGATATGGGAACCGTCAGGCTCAAACTGGATGAAAATTACCTCTCGGCGATTACTGTAACCGATGTGGGTAACCCTATCGTGATAAAACAGGATACCATTGAATTCAACGCATCGTCTTTCAGCGTAGGAGCCAACGGAATGCTCAAAGACCTGATAAAGAGGATGCCGGGAATGGAAATCAGCGAGCAGGGCAAGGTGATATTCAACGGAGAATCCATTTCCAAGCTCACTGTGGGAGGAAGAACTTTCTTCTTCGACGACCAGGCTACCGCGCTGAACAACCTTCCTGCTGCAATTGTTGAAAAGATCCGCGTAATTGACCGGGAATCCGAGCAGACCAGGGCAACAGGTATGCAGGATGGAAACAGGGAAAAGATTCTGGATGTGGGACTTAAGAAAGAATATGAGCAGGGCTGGTTCGGAAATGTGGGTATAAAGGGCGGAACTACCATAGAGGGCAAGAAAAGCGACGAGCCCCTCAGAGACAACCGCGGACTCCTGTACAGCGCAAATACTCTGGTTGCGGCATATAACAAGAAAGACCAGGTAACGATCATTGCCAACGGACAGAATGTCAATGACGGAAACGTTGTAGTCTTTATGGCTTTTGACGGCGATAACCTCAGTGCTTCACAGTCTTCGGGCCTCTCATCCGGTGCCCAGGCTGGACTGAATGTCAATACATCCAGAATAAAGGACGTGGAGACAACCCTGGCGGCAACCTACAGTTACAGCGATACCGAATCGGGCTCCCAAAGCTACAGGACGACTTTCCAGGAAAACGGGAACCTGTTTTCCACGTCCAGCAGCTCCGGAAGGTCATACGGCAACAATGTGAACACTAATCTCGAAATGAGAAAAGAGAAGGGCAAGTTCCAGTTCAACTTTGTCCCGCGCTTTAAGTTTAGCAAAACAGATACATACAGTAACGGATCTTCTGAAACCTCCAGGGAAGAGGCCCTTATAAACCAGTCCGAGAACCGCTCCCGCAACCATTCACTGAGCAGAACGGCTATGGTAAGCACAGGCTTCACTGTCAAGGATCTGGGAGGAAAGAAAGACAGGTCTATTCATTTCAACTTCAGTGGCTCTGTTACAAACGGCAACGGAAACAGCGACGAATCCTCCATATTCAAAACCGCAGCCGGAGAAGAAAGCCGAGTGATGCACTATGTATCGAACTCCGACAATTATTCAACGCTCACTCTTCTGCGATATACGGAACCTGTTTCTGACAAGATAATGCTTTCCGCTCAGTTTAATTTCCGACTGAATGAATCTGAAAGCACAAGAGACGCCTTTGACGCGGGTGGAAAGAACAGCTACTATTCATCGGTGAACAAGACTCACAACATTACTCAGCAGTATGACGTTACAGCACAGTACAAGTTCTCCAAGCAAAGCTATGTCACACTTGGAGTCATGGCCAACGGAACTCTCAACCGTGTGATTTCCCAAAGCTATAACGTGCTCGACACTACAGGAAAAGGAGAATGGAACTGGTATCTGGCCCCAACACTCAGGTTCCTGATATCAAAAGGTCCGAACCGTATCAATATTAACCTGAGCGGCCAAAGCGAGAGGCCTAACAGCGGCCGTATGCTTCCTGTCCTGAATATCAGCAACCCGTCCAGCCTGAGTCTTGGAAACATCTATCTGAGGCCTTATTCAAGCACACGTCTATCCGCAGGCTGGACCCGCAACGACAGGGCTAAATTCACCAACCTGATGGTAAACGGGGGCATATCCCTCAATACCAAAACCATCACCAGCGCCCTATGGTATGATTCAGACGGAATCCTCTATTCCATTCCGGTAAATGCCAAAGATCCGAATTATTCATTTGTGTTGAATTCCAGCTATACCACCCCGCTGGATTCCAAGAGGATATGGTCGCTGAGCCTTTCTTCAGGCGTGAGTTATTATTTCAGCTCAAGCTACCAGGCAACAGGCACCCTGCCGGGACTGGATAAAGAAACCTTCGACTACAATGCATTTATGGCAGACTTCTGGGGAGACAGCAAGGGTAACCGCTTCTACGGTGGAATGAGCGGATTCAGAAAGAGCCAGACCAGAATCTTCTCTCCGAACGGCAGTCTCAGGATCAGGCTCAACCAGAAGCAATATTCGTTTTCTGCCGGAGCCGGCACAACCGCAAGAGTTTCCCGCTACTCACTGGATACTCGCGTAAACACCAACACACTGGATACCCGCTTCTTTGCAGAAGGAAGATACACAACCAAACACGAGTTTGAACTCATCTCGGACATAGCCTACACCATTTTCAGCGGCTATGCAAAAGGCTACGGAAAGCCTGAATGGCAGTGGAATGCAGAAATATCCAAGAATATAGGAGCCTTCAACTTAAGTGTAAGGGTTCGCGATATCCTCAACCAGACCCGTAGCCTCAGGCATACGGTTACTGCCAACTATGAACAGGACACCTATTCTCTTGTAATGGGACGTTTCATCCTGTTCGGCGTCAAGTGGAACTTCGGCAAGATGAACGCCGCCAACAGCCGGAGGGCCGAGAAAGCCGCCTGGAGCATGATTTTCTAGAACCAATCCCCACCTGCATAATATTTTTTCTGACCTTTGTGTAGTTTTTCCAGTGGTTCTGCGTCTAATGGGCAGAAACAAACAAAACGGACATGACAGAAAAAGAATTCGAAAAAATGGTCAGAGAACACAAGGGGACGATTTACACCGTCTGCTATATGTTCTCGCAGGACAAAGAGGAGGTCGCCGACCTCTTCCAGGAGATCCTGATCAATCTCTGGAAAGGATCCGGAACTTTCCGGGGAGACAGCAGCCTGAACTCCTGGATATGGAAGGTAAGCCTCAACACCTGCATCTCTTCAGACCGCAAGAAAAGGCGTATGCCGAGAAAGGAACCTCTATCGATGAAGATAGACCTCTTTGAAGACCGGGACTCGGCTTCCATCCAGGCCAACCTTCTGAAAGACAGAATCTCCAAGCTCGGACCTTTCGACAGGGCAATAGTCCTGCTGTGGCTGGAAAACCTCAGCTATGAAGAAATCGGCCAGATAGTCGGAATCAGCACCAAGAATGTCTCCGTCCGTCTTGTCAGAATCAAAGAACAACTCAAAAAGATGCACTAAAATGGAAAACACAGATAATATACTCAACGAAATGCAGCAGCAGTTGCGCCAGATGAAGGAAAAGCTGGAAGGAGAAACCATCGTCAACGACAAGCTCCTCCGCAACGCCTACCGCAAAACTCTCGGCAATCTCCAGAGAAAGGCTCTCGCCCAAACTATCATCGGTATCGCTGCAATGCTCCTCTGCCTCAATTTACTTAATGTCGGATTCTCTATTCCTTTCGTAATCGCGACAGAAGTGATGCTGGCATTCTGCCTGGTTGCTACCATCATAATCAACAACCGGCTCCCTAACATGAACACGGACCTTGTAACTGCAGCCAAGGGAATCGTACGCTTCAAAAAAGGCTATGTAAACTGGCTCTGGATTGGAATACCACTGCTTCTGGTATGGCTCGGAGGAATGGTCTACGAAATCTACACTAATGGGAAATTCCCGGCAGAACTCAGAGCACCAATGCTCATTGGTCTTGGAGTGGGTCTGGTAATCGGCGGAGCACTCGGCCTTATGATGCGCCACAACATCCTCAGCAAGTCTGACGAGACCCTCGCCCAGATCAAGGACCTCACTTCCGAAAGCTAACAGGAGCGATAGTGCCCCGGGCTGGGGCGATGGTGCCCTGCAACATCTTAAGTTTCAATATATTATAAAATAACCCTTTTCAAAACGATAGGGTTATTTTGCAACGTACTATCTATCAACGTTTTACAAAGCACCATCGCCCCTCATATAACGCCTACGGATAATATCAGGAAATTTCTCGATAGAGTACCTCAGCATTGTGCGGGGCATAGTCCGGCAACGGGTATCCAGAAATGACATCAAGCGTTTCTCATCCCGCTTACCGGCTTCCCTTAACAGCCACCCTACCGCCTTCTGAATCAGGTCGTGAGGGTGGTTCAGCAATATGTTTGCAATCGCGTAGGTATCATCAAGCTGCCCCTTGCGGATAAAGGCCATCGTTGAAACAATTCCAATTCTCTGCTCCCAGATATTCTTTCCGCTGCGGGCCAGGTCATACAGCAAAGTCCTGTCCTTGTCCAGAAGCCAGGCTCCAAGAAGATTGTAGCAGGAAAGGTCCACAAGATCCCAGTTGTTGATCCTGTCGGTATGGGCCAGATAG
>JAFYZX010000010.1 GCA_017548505.1 Bacteroidales bacterium
ATGAAAGGATATTCTGTCGGGTGCAAACGCATCAGGCGCCTGATGGGTCTGATGAACTTGGAAGCACTATGCCCAAAGAGGAATCTCAGCAAGGCCGGAAGAGCCAAGTACATTATGCCTTATCTGCTCAGACACAAGACCACAGAACACTCAAATCAGGTATGGAGCATAGACATCACCTATATAAGGATGAACAAGGGTTTCATGTACCAGATTGGCATCTTGGATGCATACAGCAGATATGTTGTCGGATGGAAGCTCACTAACTCTCTGGACAGGAGTAATGTCCTGGAGGTCTTGAAACAGGCGGTGTCGAGGTATGGCGCTCCGGAAATCATCAATTCGGATCAAGGGGCACAGTTCACTTGCCACGAGTGGATTGATACGGTAAAAAGTCTGGGAATAAAGGTCAGCATGGACGGAAGAGGCAGATGTCTGGACAATCACTGGATTGAAAGATTTTGGCGTTCGCTCAAAACAGAGTATGTTTACATTTGTCCACAGGACAGGGTCGAAGACCTGAGAGAGGGCATTCAGCGTTATATTGACTACTATAACAACGAAAGGCCTCACCAGGGAATAAACAACTGTAGACCAAGAGACTGGTATGAATATGCGGCTTGAAAACTATATTTATTATGACCGTAGTCCAATTTTACGGAACCACTATATTGAAACAGATGGGAATCGCATTTTAAAACTTATTGGACACTATGATGAAGAAAATAATGAATACATGCCATTTTATAGGTATTAAGAGCATAATCATATTTGTTTTATCGGTCATAACTATTATAGTTCTTTTAATGTTTTATATAAAGGGGAGGAATCAACAATTAGAAAAAAAAATTTGTGGGAAATGGCTTATTAAAACAGATAAAATTATTTTTCTTAGAAAAGAAAAGTATAGTCTGTTGTCAAACACTTTTACTATAGAAGGAAATAGTATAAGTTGGCCTATTGTGGATGATAGTTTAAAGTTTTGTAGAACAATAGATTCTCTAACAACAAAAAAGCAAGCATTTGACACAATTACTTTCTTTCGAAGACAATTATTACAATCTATTAATAGATCTACAGGAATATGGCAATGTAACAAAGAGGGAGATTCAATAATTATTAATACGCCTTCTCATCCTTTGAACGGGATTTATTCAATTTCCTTCACTATTTATCGGAATAGTTATTTAATGATTTTGCAAAATGATTCTACCGTCTTGATTTGTGAAAAACAATTTTCTCCAATAGAAAAAAGACCTCATCTCGACGAGTGGTTATAAATGTATTAGGCGCGATGAAACGGACAAGACGCACTTTCAATTCAAAATGCTGGTACATGTGAGTTCTATAAATGTTTCTTTGGAATTGCCGGTGGCGGACGGGGGAATCTGTGCGGGGTTTCCTTCTCCGGCGCAGGATTATGTGGAGAGCGGGATAGACCTGAACGGGGAGCTGATAAAGAATCCCGCCGCAACGTTTTTCGGTAGGGTGAAGGGAGATTCCATGACGGGAGCGGGGATAGAGGACGGGGATCTTATAGTCATAGACAAGAGCCTGGAGGCTTCCGAGGGAGATATTGCAGTGTGTTTTCTGGACGGGGAATTCACCCTAAAAAGGATTCATATTGAAAAGGGTGTTGGAATAGACGGGGCGGAAGAAGATGTCCTGTGGCTGGTACCGGAGAATCCAAAGTACAGGAAAATCAAGGTAACGGCAGACCAGCACTTTATGGTGTGGGGTGTTGTTACATATTCAATTAAAGATATCCGGAAGAATAATTCTCAGCGATAATTTATGCCGGAAGAAGATTCTTTTGAAGACGGGCAGTCTGGAGGGCGGTTTATCGGGGTGATGGACTGCAACAATTTCTTTGTGTCTTGCGAAAGGGTGTTCAATCCGTCTCTGGAAGGGCGGCCGGTAGTGGTGCTGTCCAATAACGACGGATGCGCAGTTTCCAGGAGTGCTGAGGCAAAGGCCCTGGGGATAAAGATGGGAACGCCGGCATTCAAGATATCTCAGGAATTTGACGGCAAGGGTGTTGAGGTGGTAATGTGCTCATCCAACTACACGCTTTATGCAGACATGAGCCGGCGGGCGATGGATGTTTTGCGAGGGCTGGTTGGAAGGATAGAAATATATTCCATAGACGAGGCCTTTGTGGATTTTGCAGGGCTGGGAAAGGATGAGGTTGAGCGGATTGGAAAGGAAATCGTGCGCAGGGTAAGGAAGGAAACAGGTCTTCCCGTCTCTGTGGGAGTGGCCCGTTCCAAGACACTTGCAAAGGCCGCCACAAGATTTGCAAAGAAGTATCCGGCCTATAAGGGATTTTGCATGATAGATACGGAATCGCAGAGGGAGAAGGCACTTAGACTGCTACCGGCAGGGGATGTTTGGGGGATAGGATTCAGGTCCCAGAAGAAATTTGCGGCTCTGGGCATATCTACAGCATTTGATTTTGTGCAGAAGGGGGCATACTGGATAAAGCAGAATATGGGAGTTTGCGGCCTGAGAACTTATGAGGAATTGCTGGGGAAAAGCGTTATACGTCTGGATGATAAAGCGTTGAAGCAGACGATAACCACCAGTCGCAGCTTCGGGGAACTGGTCTCGGATCTTTCCCAGCTGAGGTGTGCGGTATCTAACTTTGCAGCCTCCTGCGCACAGAAATTAAGGGCCCAGCACAGCTCTGCGATGTATGCCACGGTGTTTTTGATGACGAGTGTTTTCAGGGAAGATCTGCCGCAGTATTACAACAATTCCACATACATTTTTGAAGAAGCGGAAGACAGCACTATTGGACTGGTTTCCGGATGCCTTGACGCTCTGGATGAAATCTATCTGCCGGGGTATGCGTACAAGAAGGCAGGAGTTACGGTAAGCGGCATAGTTCCTCACGGGCACATCCAGCAAAGCCTTTACTACCAGTCTGATTACGAGAGGATGAGGAAGGTGGACTGCCTGATGGACGAGGTCAACCGCCGTTACGGGAAAAACCGTCTGCATCTTGCCGTGCAGGGAAGCTCGGCGATTTTCAACCGCAGGCAGACGGGAGGTGTAGCTGTAGGAGAGGAGAAATGGGAAATGCGCCGCGAGAGGCTTTCCGGAAGCTACACTACCGATTTAAGGGATGTCATTCTCGTTCATTGCGGAACTTGAAAATTGAACTGATTACCCTGAAAACTTTGCTTATCCAGGAAAGGATTTTCAGCATGAACTTGGCGTCGGCCCTCTCCAGTTCCATAATGTTGGAACGGATGGCACCGAGCTGTTTGCGGTTCCTGGCTCTGCGTGTTCTTCCCAGCGAATTGTTGTAGAATATGCGGCATTCGTCGCTGCAGAATCTCTTGTCGCTCCGTCCGTTTACCTCCTTCCCGCATACCGGACATTTTCTGCCTTTCATTACCCTTCTAATCTCTATTCGTTAGAGTTTCAAATATAGAAGAGGAGGCCTTCTTTTGTTCTCTGCGATGAATTATATTGAGGATATTCTGTTTTTTCCAACATTGTTTAACCGTGTATATCCGTATCATTTTCCTGAAATAGCAAACGTTTTTTCAAGATTGTAAATTAAACAATTATAATCGTTTATAAACGGATAAAATTCGTTTAGCGGCAAGGTCTTGTGTTTTATTTGCCCTGTATTTCATTTATGCGATTTATGGAGAAAACATTGAACAAAGTGGAACTGAGGGGCAACGTTGGAGCTGACCCCAAGGTGACCGAAATGGAGGGAGGAGTGAGTCTGATCCGTTTCTCCCTGGCAACACACGAGGTTTACAAAGGCCGTGACGGGCAATTCAAGGAGGAAACGTCCTGGCATAACATTTCTGCCTGGTCCAGCAAGGGAATGCTGGACTTTGCCAAAATCAAGAAGGGCGTGCTGGTGGAACTGACGGGAAGGCTGAGGTACTACAAGTACACATCCAAAGACGGGCAGGAGAGATATTCCTGCGAAATTGTGGCCTTGAAAATGTCTCTGCCGGAAATTGTTTAAATTTGCAGCCGGCGGTCCAAGCAAGCCGCCGGATGTTTTATGGCAGAAGAAATCAAAAGAGAATTCTATCTCTACAATACGCTGACTCGCAGAAAGGAAAGGCTGGAGACCATAACCCCCGGAAGAGTAGGGCTTTACGTTTGCGGTCCGACCGTTTACGGAGATCCTCACCTGGGACACGCCAGGCCGGGAATAACTTTCGACGTGCTGACACGCCTGCTGAGGAATCTCGGCTACAAGGTCCGCTATGTACGCAACATTACGGATGTGGGGCATTTGGAGCATGACGCAGACGAGGGAGAAGACAAGATAGCAAAGAAGGCCCGTCTGGAGCAGCTTGAGCCTATGGAGGTTGCACAGACATACACGGTGCATTTCCGCCAGGCTATGGCAAAGCTGAACGTGCTTCCGCCAAGCATAGAGCCAAACGCTTCCGGCCACATAATCGAGCAGATAGAATTCATCAAGAAGATTCTGGATAACGGCTATGCCTACATAAGCAACGGTTCCGTTTACTTTGACGTGGCAAAATATGCCAAGAAGTACAACTACGGAGCCCTCAGCGGAAGGAATCTGGACGAGATGCTGCACAATACCAGGGAGCTGGACGGGCAGCAGGACAAGCATTCTTCTGCAGACTTCGCTCTCTGGAAGAAAGCCTCTCCGGAGCATATTATGCGCTGGCCTTCCCCTTGGGGAGACGGTTTCCCGGGCTGGCACATGGAGTGCTCGGCTATGGGAGAAAAGTATCTCGGAAAGGAGTTCGACATCCACGGCGGAGGAATGGACCTTATGTTCCCTCATCACGAGTGCGAAATGGCGCAGAACTTTGCCGAAAGGGGAACCGGCGGTGTACGTTACTGGATGCACAACAACCTGATTACCATCGAGGGAAGGAAGATGGGCAAGTCTCTTGGCAACTTCATTACCCTGGACGAGCTCTTCAGCGGAAGCAATCCGATTCTTGAGCAGGCCTACACCCCGATGACGGTGCGCTTCTTCATTCTGCAGGCCCATTACCGCGGAACACTGGACTTCAGCAATTCCGCCCTGCAGGCAGCGGAGAAAGGTCTCAAGCGCCTGATGCAGGCAGTAAAGGACGCGGAGGCCATCAAGGAAGCGGACAAGTCAACCGAAGGCATCGCTGAGCAAATAGCCAAGATTAATGAAGATATTTTCACCGCTCTCTGCGATGACATGAACACTCCTGTTGCAATTTCATGCATCTATGAACTCGTGAAGATTGTAAACAACGCCAAGGAAGGCAGAGTCAGCGTTGCAAAGGCGGAGAAGGATGCTATCTGCAATCTGTTCAAGGATGTTGTCACCGATATTCTCGGCCTGATTGACGAGGAAGCTTCCCAGTCTTCTGAGGGTCAGGGAGCATCTTCAAAGGTTATTGACGGACTGATGAACTACATCATTGAGGATCGCAAGGCCGCAAGAGCTGCTAAGGACTGGGGCAAGAGCGACCAGATTAGAGACACTCTTAAAGCCCTTGGCATACAGCTCAA
The DNA here is from genome assembly GCA_017548505.1 of Bacteroidales bacterium. Lineage (GTDB taxonomy): Bacteria > Bacteroidota > Bacteroidia > Bacteroidales > UBA932 > Egerieousia. The sequence goes on from JAFYZX010000010.1 coordinate 5,509, forward strand.
GGACAACAAGGACGGCTCAACTTCCTGGGAACTGTAACCTTCAAGGTCAAACTGTGCAAGGTCGTACACAGAACAGCCGACTATGCACATTTTCCCTGCAAAACCGTGCAAGGTCGTACATTGGATTACCGACTACGCACGCAGGACTTTAAAAAGAAAAACGGAGTGCTGAATCAGTACTCCGTTTTGTCTTCCTTCCTCTGCCATTTCCTGAAAACCTCGAGGGCTTCTTTCCTGAGCAGTTTTTCGGAAGGTTTGCTTCTGTCTTCCGGCTTGAGGTCTATCTCCTGATAGATGAAATCATCGTCGAACCCGATCTTTGCAGCATCCTTGCGGTTGTTGGCATAGTAGATTTTGTCCAGGTGTGCCCAGTAGATTGCTCCAAGGCACATAGGGCAAGGTTCGCAGGAGGTGTAGATTTCACAGCCTGAAAGGTCGAAAACTCCGAGTTTCTTTGTGGCGTTCCTTATGGCTGTAACCTCGGCGTGAGCCGTAGGGTCGCAGTTGATGGTTACGCTGTTGCTTCCTTCCGCAACGATTTCTCCGTTACGGGCAATCACGGCTCCAAATGGCCCGCCGCCCCTCTCCACACTTTCGTCTGAAAGCTGGATTGCTCTTCTCATCAGATCTTTCTTGTCCATAACGCGGATGGTTTTACTTAATCTTCCTGTATCCGTAGCGGCTGGTGCTTCCAAGTTCGAGTTCGATCTTCATCAGGCGGTTGTACTTGGCGATACGGTCTGTACGGCTGAGGGAACCGGTCTTGATCTGGCCGCTGTTGGTTGCAACTGCGATGTCGGCGATGGTGGTGTCCTCGGTCTCTCCGCTGCGGTGGGAAGTAACGGTGGTGTAGCCGTTGCGGTGAGCCATCTCGATGGCGTCCAGAGTCTCTGTCAGGGAACCGATCTGGTTAACCTTGATCAGGATGGAGTTGGCAGCACCCTTCTTGATACCCTTCTCGAGATATGAAACGTTGGTTACGAAAAGGTCATCTCCCACGAGCTGAACCTTGTCGCCGATGGCCTTGGTGAGTTTAACCCAACCATCCCAGTCGTTCTGGTCCATACCGTCCTCGATAGAGTCGATAGGGTACTTCTTGCAGAGTTTCTCAAGATATGCAACCTGCTCGTCTGCGCTCAGGCACTTGCCCTTAGGCTCCTTCTTGGTGCCGTTGTTGAGCTGAGAGTAGTCGTAGGAATACTTGGTTCCCTTCTTTACGGAGAACTCGCTGGCTGCACAGTCCAGGGCGATGGTAACGTCCTTTCCTGGCTTGTAGCCGGCTGCCTTTACTGCCTCAACGATGCAGTCCAGAGCGTCGTCTATTCCCTTGAGTGCAGGAGCAAAACCTCCCTCGTCACCCACTGCGGTGGAAAGGCCCCTGTCCTTGAGCACCTTCTTCAGGGCGTGGAACACCTCGGCTCCCATCCTTACGCCTTCTGCCATGTTCTTGGCTCCGATAGGACGGATCATGAACTCCTGGAAAGCGATAGGGGCGTCTGAGTGGGCTCCTCCGTTGATGATGTTCATCATTGGAACAGGAAGCACGTAAGCGTTGGTTCCGCCGATATATCTGTAGAGAGGAATCTCCAGCTCCTCCGCAGCAGCCTTTGCAACTGCCAGGGAAACTCCCAGGATGGCGTTTGCTCCGAGTTTGGCCTTGTTCTTGGTTCCGTCCAGCTGGATCATCAGTTCGTCGATGTCTCTCTGCTGGAGAGCGTCCATACCAATGATGGCCGGGGCGATTATTTCGTTAACGTTCCTGACTGCTTTCAGAACGCCCTTTCCGCCGTAGCGCTTAGGGTCCTTGTCGCGGAGCTCGATAGCCTCGTTCTCTCCGGTTGAAGCTCCGGATGGCACAGCGGCCACTCCCTTGAAACCTGAATCCAGGGTAACTTCTACTTCGATAGTCGGATTTCCTCTGGAATCGAGGATTTCTCTACCTTGTACATCTACAATAATCATATTATCATCAATTTAAATGGTTTGTTTCAAATTCCGCCGCAAATTTAGCAAATTCTGCACTCTTTTTGCATATCTTTGAATTTGTAACCAGGAATCAACAACATTAAAACATATGATTATGACAGAAAACACTAAAAAGGGAAACAAAGTTCTTGCGGCAGGCCTTATAGCCGTAGGACTTCTGGCTCTGGGCCTTTGCCTTAGGAGCGGTATCGTAAAATTCAAGTCTATGGACAACGTGGTTACCGTAAAGGGGCTTTCAGAAAAGCAGGTTCCGGCCGACAAGGCTATCTGGAGAGTTTCTTTCGGAAGGCAGGGCAACGACCTGTCCTCTCTGTACGCATCTGTTGACGCCAACGCCAAGACAGTTAAGGATTTTATCAAGCAGGCAGGTATCACAGACGATGAAATCTTTGAGGCATCACCATCCGTAAGCAATCTTGAGGACCAGTACAGGTATTCCAACAACAAACCTGCCTACAAGTGGCAGATCAACCAGTCCATGACAATATCCACCAAAAAGGTAGATGCTATCAGGAATCTGGTAAAAACCCTTACTACCGAGATGCTGAAGAAAGACATTATCATCAGCGACTGGGCTTCTTACGATTTCACCGGCCTCAACGACCTTAAGCCGGAAATGATCAAGGAGGCTACTGCTAAAGCAAAGGAAGCTGCCCAGCAGTTTGCAGACAATTGCGGCAGCAGTGTCGGAAAGATCAAGACCGCCAGCCAGGGTCAGTTCTCAATCGAAGACCTCGACGAAACCACGGACTACATCAAGAAGGTAAGGGTTGTAACCTCCATTACCTACTACCTGAAGTAAGCACTGCTGGACAAACCTCTGGAAGAGAGGCTAATGTGTAATTATACCCCCTGTTTTCAAAGGGGGTATAATTGTTTAAATAATGCCCAAAGATTTGCTCTTGCGGAGCATATCTGATATGTTCCGCACTTCCATTTTAGAATATATCCTCTGTCGGTGGGTGTTAACAGTATGGACGCTCAGGAACAGTTCCTCCGCGATTTCGGAGGCTTTAAGGCCCTGGGCGCTCAGGCGGATGATTTCAATCTCCCTCTGGCTTAGTCCTATTTCAGCGATTCTGCGGCCTCTTTCAGAGATAATGTCGCCGAGATAATCCGCCATCTCATCATTAAGCGTATTGGCGTTCTTTACAATCTCCCTGCACTTTTTCCTGACCTCTTCTTCCGTAAGGGACGATGCTTCAGAAGACAGTTTCTCCAGATCTGAGATATATTGGTTGTCTTCCTTTCCCAGCGTCTGGGACAGAAACGATATCACCTGTTCTTTTGTATCGTTGATCTTGGTGAGTTCCCTGTTGCGGCGGCGGCTTTCAGCGAGTTTTCTGGCCACTATTGCAATAACGGCGAGGGCAAGAAGGATTCCCAAAACCAGCACAATGCTCCTGTACCTGCCAACCTCCAGCCTTCTTTCCTTTTCCTGCACTTCAAACCTGGTTTCCGTCTCCTGGAGAGTCTCGTCGTTTTTCTGGATCATGTATTGCTGGAGGTGCCTTACATACATATCGTGGCACTCCAGGGCCTTCTGCTCGTCTCCAAGCCTGGTGTAAAGTCTCACCAGACGGTCATACAGGCTGCTTGCCGTAAGGTGGTCAGATTCCTTCAGGGTGGTCAGGACCTGGGTGAAGTACTTAACGGCTTCCCCGTTGCGGTCTCCCTGCTGGAACCAGCGCGACCGGAACAGTATCCCGTTTCTTTTCAGCCTCGGAAGGTCGTATGTATCCGCAATGGCCTGCCCCTTGTCCAGGAATCGACCGGCCGTGTTGTAAAGGGCCGTGTCAATCTGGTCGTTCCACCTGTTCTTGTTGATGTAAAGCGATCCTATCACATAGCAGGCCTCTGCCTGTTTTTCCGCATCAGACACTTCCTCGGCGATGGCCAGAGCCTCGTTTGCATATTCCAGCCCCTCGTCATTCCTTCCGGTTTCCGGGGAAATTTCCGCGTATGAGCACAGTTTGGCCTTAGAGATTAGTATTCCGGCAAGTTCCTCCCTCAGCCCGTTTTTCCTGGCCAGAGCCTCAGCCTGCACCGCTTTTTCCCAGGCATCATCGTCGCGGCTGGTCATAATGTCTATCCCCGTTATGCAGGAAAGGGCATCCACCTCATCCTTCGCCGTTCCCGCCTTCCGGGCTATTTCAAGGGCTTTCAGGGCCTTTACCATTGCCGTGTCAAACCTCTGGTTCTCGATATCCCGGGACGCCTCTTCCACAAGAGATGATGGGTTCAAACCCTCTCCAGAGGCTTTCCCAAGCCCGGATTCCCCGCATCCGGAAAGGCATATAATCCCTGCGAAAGCAACAACTGCAACCAATAGTCTATTCATAGTCATATTTTGGGCAAAGATAGCCAGAAGCCCCCTTTTGTAGCAAAATAAATTAGTTTTAGGGCTTGTCCGCCCCCTAGAATAATGAATAATAATGAATGGCAGATGGTGCCGAATAGAGAAATTTGTTCTTTAGTTGTTAAATGATATCTAATTCAAAATCAAATAAGGTATGAAAAAGAAAAACTACTTAGAACCTCGGTCAAAAGTGATTGAGGTTACAATTGAAAGGGGCGTTTGCCAAGGCTCTGAACTTACCGAACAGATTTCGGATCCGTTTTCCGGGGGCAGTGTACCTGAAGAAGAGGATGATTGGTCATAATTATTGATAAGGAGGAAAGAATTATGAAAAAAGCGTTATACATATTAATGGCAGTTGTACTTTTGGCATCGTGCGCAAAAGACCAGGTTATAGAAACCCCTGAAACCCCGGTGAAGTCCGGTCCGGTAAAAATCAATTTTAAAATTGCCTCTCCGGGCGGAGAGACCAAGGCCGTAAAGCAGGGCTGGGAAATGTACGACAAAATAAACTTCTGGTTCAACGATATGTACGAAAACCCATCGGCGACCAACCTTGTAATCCGTCATCACGATTTGGAACTGACGATGTATTCCACTTGGGAGGATTCATACCAGATAGGAGAACTTGCCGATAATCTGATGACCAAAGGCGAGCTTGTTGAAGACTACCCCGCCAAGTTCATGGGAGATGCCGATGGTGATGGATTTATGGATCCGGAAGAATTCGTGTACAGAGACGTGTACAGAGGCCATGTATATGCTTTATGGGTGAGCGGGAACAATCTAATAAACGCCATCAAAGGATGGACCAGGTACGAATCCCATCCTGCCGACGGGCATAATTATCCGTTCACATTACCGGCATCCTTCGTAAAGCCGGAAAATATGTCTCCGATGGTGCTCTCTGCCGGCTTTACCTCCAATTCCGGTTATTCCGGCGGCGGAGTGGACTACATTTACGATCCTGTTGACAACACCCTCTATCTTGTGTCTCCAACCGATGTTTACCAGAAAATATCTCTGACCTGGAAGTTCTACACCAATTTCCAGGTAACGATAACGGATCTTGAGCCTAACCACGTTTACGGTTTGAAGTCTCCTCAGTTCGGCAGCAACTTTATGTATATAATCCATCCGGACAATGCCCGTATCCAACTCACCCGTATGATTAATGCCGCAACTGAAGCCGCTCACTTCGGCTTGGAGGAAAGGGCAACCGCCGATGTTTATGGAGAAGCAGTGTTCTTTGGCCAGGGTCTGTCAAATACCGATCCTGCTGATTTTACATTTACTCTGGAAGACATCACTACCGGAGAGGAACGCACCTGCACCAAAACCGGTAAGACCATCACCTGCAGCGACACCAAATTAGCGGCAATCAAGCTCAAGTCCGGCAATTTTAAAGACCCGTCAAAATATGTGGCGTTTGAGGATGCAACCTTCAAGGCATACTGCGTGGCTAATTTCGATACAGACGGCGACGGAGATATCAGCAAGGACGAGGCTCTCGCAGTTACCGAGATTGAGTGCATCAACTCATCTCCTACTCATCAATATCAGTATCAAGAGGTTGCAGGCAAGAGACATGACTATATGTACGCCACATCGCTGAAGGGAATTGAAGAATTCAAGAATCTGGAAAAGCTGAATGTTGCCGGAAACAATAGCATTCAGGGTCCTCTTGCAAGTTTGGATCTGAGCCAGAATACCGCTTTGAAGACCGTGTGGATATTCAACAATAATATTTCTGCCCTCAATATATCCGGCTGCGAGGAAATTGAAAACCTGAACTGTTCGAATACATTGATTACGGATCTTGACCTCTCCAACCGCACCCTTAAAATTGTAAACTGCTCAAACTGCTCTCAGCTGGGAACCCTGAAACTCGAAGGTTCGTCAGTATCCAACACTATCAATTGGGAAGGCTGCACTGAAATCAAGAACTTCGTGTTCTCAGGCGCTACGATAGCCAACTGGCCGAGCGAAATGTTTACCGGTATGACCTATCTGACATTAGTGAACCTTGACGGCAGCAACTATTCCGGAACGCTTGACTTGAGCAACAAGCAATATCTGCAATCAGTAATGGCTGGCAACACAAATATTACCGCTATCAATGTGTATAATTCTACGGCAATTTATTATTTCGATTGCTCCAACTCAAAAGTTACGTTGTTGAATCTTAATGCCCTTAATAACCTTAATATGTTCAGTTGCATCAACTGCACTGATTTGCAAAGTCTCACAATTACCGAGTGTAATGTAAATTCCGTTTCCTGGACAGGATGCTCCAATCTTGAGACACTGAATCTTGCGGGCTCTAATATGACAACCTGGCCTGCCGGAGGTTTTAGCATTTTCCCTGCCTTGAAGGAACTGATGCTTTATTTAAGCAATTATGGTTCTGCTCTTGACCTGACAGGCAATACGGCTCTTGAAAAGCTGAGATGTCAATATACGGGTATTACATCCATTAATGTCAGTGGACTTACTGCTCTGAAGAATTTGAGTTGCTATGAATGCAACCTTTCTTCGTTGAATGTTACTGGTTGTACGGCTCTGAAGGATGTAAATGCATCTCAGAACAATTTGACCGCAATAGCAGGTCTTTCCAGCCTTACGGCACTTACTGACCTGAATTTTGCCGAGAACAAGATAGAGACAATAGATATCCACAACAACACGGCTTTGACAAAAGTTACCGCTTGGCCTCAGAAGACGGGATACACCCTTCATCAAGTTATCCTCACTCCAACCCAGGCAGAAAATATCGCATGGTGGGATACTTCCCATCAGCTCACCGATGCAGAAATGTCGGCCTACGGAACAACCTTTTCCCCCACCTATTAATTAATAGAAACTTCAAGCGAAGTGCGCCTGCTGTCCTGATTTGTGTGTCAGCAGGCGCGTTTCTTTTTTTGGAGGTTCGGAAATCTTTTATATCTTTGCACCCCCGCAAAAAATGCGGGGAGCTGTACCCAGGTGCGCGCAATGCAAGGCAGTGCCTCCGCAAATGGCTATGCAGCTGATGTTTAATTAAAACATACACAGTAAAATGCCTGGATTAATCGGCAAAAAAATCGGAATGACTTCCGTATTCGGTGCTGATGGCAAGAACATCCCTTGCACCGTAATTGAGGCTGGTCCGTGTGTTGTTACGCAGATTCGTACAGAAGAAAAAGATGGTTATGCCGCTGTACAACTTGCCTATGACGAACAGAAAGAGAAACACACCAGCGCGTCTCTGATGGGACATTTCAAAAAGGCAAACACCACTCCTAAACGTAAGCTCGTCGAGTTCAAGAACGACTTCGAGGGCGAGCTTAAGTTGGGTGATTCTCTCAGTGTTGCAGACGTTTTCAAAAACGAGGACACTTGGGTTGATGTTACCGGAATTTCCAAAGGTAAAGGTTTCCAGGGCGTTGTAAAGCGCCACGGATTTGGCGGCGTAGGTGGTCAGACCCACGGTCAGGACGACAGACTTCGTGCTCCTGGTTCTATGGGTGCATCATCTTGGCCTTCAAGAGTTTTCAAAGGCAAGCGTCTTGCAGGAAGAATGGGTGGTGACCGCGTAAAGATCCTGAATCTTAAGGTCATCAAGGTTATTCCTGAAAGCAATCTTCTGCTTGTGAAGGGTTCCATTCCAGGAGCCACAGGTTCATACGTAATTGTGGAGGAATAGTTTATGGAAATTGCAGTATTGAAGATCGATGGCACACAGACCGGCAAGAAAGCCGTTCTGGACGATGCAGTATTCGGAATCGAGCCTAACGACCACGCTATTTACCTGGACGTTAAGCAGTATCTTGCAGCCCATAGACAGGGAACCAGCAAGACTAAGGACAGAAGCGAGGTTGCTTACTCAACCAAGAAGATCATTCGCCAGAAGGGCAGCGGCGGTGCACGCCACGGCTCCATCAAGGCCAATATCTACGTAGGTGGAGGAAGGGCTCACGGTCCGCGTCCTCGCGACTATGACTTCAAGCTCAACAAGAAGGTTAAGCAGCTGGCACGTTTCTCAGCCCTCTCATACAAGGCTAAGGACAACGCCATCGCAGTAGTTGAGCCATTCGAAATGGAAGCTCCTAAGACAAAGGAATTCGTGAATATTATCAAGAACATCAAGGTCAACGACCGTATGGTTCTTTTCGTGGTTCCTGAGAGAAATGCGAACATTAGTTTGTCTTCCCGCAATCTGGAGAACGTAAAGGTTGCTACTCCTAACAATCTCAACACCTACGATATTATGCGTGCATATTCCGTAGTGTTCGTGGACGGCGCCCAGGATTCTCTTAAGGTAGAATACAAACGCTAAAACTTGAGAATTATGGGTATTTTGATTAAGCCGATAGTAACAGAGAAGATGACAGCCGAGGGCGACAAGAGAAATCGCTACGGTTTCATCGTTGACTACAGCGCTAACAAGATTGAGATCCGCAAGGCTGTAGAGGAGATGTACAATGTGACTGTGAAGGATGTCAACACAGTATCCTACAATGGCAAGGCAAAGAGCCGCTATACCAAGGCCGGTCTGCTTAAGGGCCGCACCAACAGGTTCAAGAAGGCTTACATAACCTTGGCCGGTGACGACAAGATAGATTTCTATAGCAACATTTAGAGATGGGAGTACGTAAATTCAAGCCAGTAACACCTGGTCAGAGAAATAAAGTAATCAGCGCATTCGACGATATTACCTGCACTGTTCCTGAGAAGAGCCTTCTGGAGCCTCGCAAGAGCAGCGGCGGACGTAACAACGAAGGTCACATGACCATGCGCTACATCGGCGGCGGCCACAAGAAAATGTACCGTATCATCGACTTCCTCAGGAACAAGGACGAGTACACCGCTACCGTAAAGACAATAGAATACGATCCAACCCGCAGTGCAAGAATCGCACTCGTAGTTTATCAGGACGGAGAGAAACGTTACATTATCGCCCCTAAGGGTATCCAGGTCGGACAGGTTATCGCTTCCGGCAGCGGAGTTGCCCCTGAGGTTGGTAACACTCTTCCTCTTGGAGAGATTCCTCTTGGAACCAACGTTCACAATATCGAGCTCATCCCTGGTCAGGGTGCCGCTATGGCACGCAGCGCAGGATGCTACGCTCAGCTGGTTGCACGCGAAGGCCGCCACGCAGTTCTTAAGCTCCCTTCAGGCGAGACAAGAATGGTGCTGACTACCTGCCGCGCTACCGTTGGAGTTGTTTCCAATCCGGATCATAATCTTGAATCCCATGGAAAGGCCGGCCGCAAGCGTTGGCTGGGTATCAGACCAAGGAACAGAGGCGTTGTTATGAACCCGGTTGATCACCCTATGGGTGGTGGTGAAGGACGTGCCTCAGGAGGTCATCCAAGGAGCAGAAAGGGTCTTCCGGCAAAGGGTTACAAGACACGCAACCCTAAGAAGACTTCCAAGAAGTTCATCATTGAAAGAAGAAAGAAGTAACGGAATAAATTTAAGATTATGAGTCGTTCAATTAAAAAAGGCCCGTATATCGAGGCATCTCTGGAAAAGAGGATTCTTGCCATGAATGAAAGCGGCAAGAAGGACGTTGTGAAGACTTGGTCAAGGGCAAGCGTCATTTCCCCTGACTTTGTAGGCCACACCGTAGCCGTCCACAACGGAAACAAGTTTATTCCCGTTTACGTAACCGAGAATATGGTAGGTCACAAGCTCGGCGAGTTTGCCCCTACCCGTACATTCAAAGGCCACTCAGGTAACCGCAAGGAGAACAAGTAATGGCTTTAAGAGTTAACGATTAAAGATTTACAGAAATGGGAAAAAGAAAAAGGGAAATGGCCGAGCGCCAGAAAACCATAAAGAAGCAGACAGCTGTAGCAAAGCTGAATGACGTTCCTACATCTCCGCGGAAAATGCGTTACAGCGCAGATACCATAAGAGGCGTAGAGGTAAACAAAGCTCTGGATATTCTCAAATATTCCAAGAAGGAAGCTTCCAACAAGCTCTACAAGCTCCTCAAGAGCGCCATTGCAAACTGGGAGAGCAAGAACGAGGCAGACCGTAAAGAGCTGGATAACGGTAATGTAATCGTAAAGACCATAATGGTCGGCGAAGGAAGGACACTTAAGAGGATCCGCACCGCCCCTCAGGGACGTGCCGCAAGAATCCGCAAGCGCTCCAACCACGTTACCATTATTCTCGACAAAAAAGAAAACAAGGCCGCTGAAACACCGGCTGTAAAGGCGGAGGAAAAGTAATATGGGACAGAAAACCAATCCAATCAGCAACAGACTTGGAATTATCCGTGGATGGGATTCCAACTGGTACGGCGGAAATGATTACGCTGCAAAGATCCTTGAGGACAACAAGATCCGCGAGTATTTGAATGCAAGGCTTTCCAAGCAGTCAATCTCTAAGATCGTCATCGAGAGGACACTTAAGCTTATCACTGTTACTATCCATACCGCAAAGCCGGGCCTTATCATCGGTAAGGGCGGCGCTGAGGTTGACAAGCTGAAGGTTGAGCTCAACAAGATCTCCAACAAGGAGGTTCAGATCAACATCTACGAGGTGAAGTGACCTGAGGTTGACGCCAACATCATCGCAAACAGCCTTGCACGCCAGATCGAAGGCCGCGTATCATACAGAAGGGCTATCAAGATGGCCATCGCTTCTGCTATGAGGGCTGGTGCCGAGGGTATCAAGGTTCAGATCAGCGGACGTCTC
>JAFYZX010000054.1 GCA_017548505.1 Bacteroidales bacterium
GGAGTGGCGGGCCTTCTTGGCGGTTATGCTGGTTTCCAGATTGCCGTCGTTATATGAAAACACGTAGAATCCGGAAGGGAACAGCTCGTATGAAAGACTGTCCATTTCATACTTTTCCATTCTCGGAGCCTCCACCCTCAGCGTCTGTTCCCCGTTCACGCTCTGGTAGGCAAGTATGCTGTCTCCCACCTGGCGTGGAGCTGTGCTCATATCTATCTGGTCCGTTACCTCCGTCCTGGTGCTGCAACCTTGCAGAAAAGAGAAAGCAGCAGCAACCCAGATGAGTGCCGCTGCCTTTTCCGCTATATGACGGAGATTCCTTGACATAAATCCCGGGACGGTTTACTTGAGTGTCCTTACGGTTGTGGAAGCGCTCATTCCGCCGCAGGAGATGGAATATCCCTTGCCGTCTGTAAGGTCATACATGAAGGCATCCTGTGCAGTAGGGAAGTAGTTGCGGTATCTTGCAATATTCCTGTCTGCCTCTCCTGCAAGTGAAGGATCCTTTGCCTTTGCCCTCTGCATATAGTCTGTTGCTACCCAGAACTTTGCCCTCTTTGCAATCTCGTCTCCGGCGCAAGGGGTGGCTGCCCAGATGGTTCCGATCAGCATCTCTGCCTTGCCGGCATACTTAGGATTGAGGTCTGCGGCCTGGCGTGCGGTGGAAACCGCTGCACCATACTGATGGTTGCTGTACTGGATGGTTGCCAACTCATAGAGGTAAGTTCCCTTGTCAACTCCGGTAGCCACGTTTGTAGCTTCCTTCAGGTAGTTGAGAGCGGTTGCCTTGTCTCCCTTTGAGTTGAAGAACCTGTACAGATAGTAAGCCGTTCCTGCGGAAGGCTCCAGCTTGTACATCTGTGCCACAACCTTTGAGAAGAGGTCGCTCTCCGTACACTCGTTGCTGTTCAGCAGGGAGGAAATAACCTTCAGCTGAGCCATATCCTCCTGATTCTGCTCGAATCTCGGAGTGAACACCTTGATCAGGTTGTCGCAGGTTGCAACTCCCGAGTTGATGAACGCGTTCTGGAGCATTGCCTCGGCTGCGTCTATCGTGGTATCCTCTGGCATTGCAGCGCGCCTTGCCTCGAAAATGTCGTTGTACTTTGAGTAGAGGTTCATTATGTCCTCTTCCGTCTTCTGTCCGGCTGCGAAAAGTTCGGTAGCCTTTATCATTGCATTCACTACCAGTTCGTGATCTGCCTCGGCTCCAAACTCGGTAGCGTATGCGTCCAGATTGTCGAAGATTATCTTGGCCTTCTGAGGGTTCTGGCCATAGAACACCATAATGTCAGACAGCCTTCCTTCCTTGGCCTTCTTTGCGTTCTTTGCGAACAGGGAGGCTCTGGTTTCCGCCAGAATGAGGATGGAGTCCATTATGCTTTCTCTTACTGCAGGATCCGTAGTCTTGTTCAGACGGGAAAGCATTATTTTCCTTCCGTTAATATAAAGGTTCTGGGAAACTCTAGGCGGACAGAACTTCATAGCGTCTTTCCAGTATGAATAAGCCTCCTCCATATTTCCCTGCTTGAGATAATCCTGGTAGAAATTAAGGTTATTCACACATTCGGCGCTATCCTTTCCGAAACGGCCCTGGGCGAAAGTTTCTCCAGGAAGGATAAACAAGGCTGCTGCCAAGAGATAAAGTGCAAATCTTAATTTTTTCATAGTAGCGAATATTTTTACAAATTTATAATTTTCCGTATTTATTGATACTTAGGCTTCACGAACCATATATCGTGCAGGCTCAGGCTTACAATGAAGTTGACGTAATTCTCCTTCACCAGGTTGCCGGTGGCTGAGCCTCTCTGTCCGAAATCCACGGCTATGTTGAACGAATTGTTCAGACGATATACCGGGAGGGAAACTCCGAGAGTGAAACCTATCTGGTTTATGCTCTTGCCGTCCAAATTCACATACGTCTTGTCGTAATGGAAACCGGCTCTGTATGTCATCCTTTTATAATAGTACCTGATGTCGTAACGGTTAGGTACAAATTCTATTCCAGTCCTTATAGATTGCGCTGTCTGAGCCTTGTAGCCCACTCCTACAGTGTTCTTAAGCTCCGCTTTTGTCCAGTCCTGCCTCTCATAGTCTATTCCGGCCATCCACTTTTCTCCCTTTCTCAGCGATACTCCTAAGGAAATGGCGGAAGGGATGTAAATGTTGCTGGCAGTCTTGTTGAAAGTTATCGTATCCCTTATCTCGGAGTCATACGCAAACGCATATCTGGTGGTGGATCCGTTAAGCTTGTTCTTTGTCCTGTAAACCGCACCGGCTGTAAGAGTGTAATCCTCTGATGGCTTGTACGTTCCCTGAAGGGCGGCTTCCAGAGAAAATCCGTGAGGAGAAAACTTCCATCCGGTTTCCATTGTACGCATAGATCCGGTGGAAAAATACACGTCGCTGTGGGATGTCTGGGAACCGAAATAATAGATTCCCTTCAGGCCGGCAGACAGATATTTGTTGACCTTTACTGCACCTCCCACAAAAGCCTGGTTGATGCTTCCTGTTCCGTATTTGCAATACTGGATGTTTCCGTATTTGGAAATAAGGACAGGGTCGGTTTCTTCTGTGGTGAACTTGTAGCCCATATTGGAATACGGCATTATTCCA
>JAFYZX010000055.1 GCA_017548505.1 Bacteroidales bacterium
GGGCACCTTCTACCGGTGGATGGAATCCCGCGGCAAGACCGGCGGCCAGAACAAGGTTCCGCGCCTATGGAAGGACCTCAAGTACATCAACCAGCTCAAGCAAATGTCAGGTCCCCGCGGTTTGAGGGGGACCTAGCAGAAAAACAGGCAGAATCCTGTCAGGTCCCCGCGATTTGAGGGGGACCTAGCAGAAAATCGCAGAGAAGCCGCAGATGGAAGAAATGAACGTTCAGGATTACATACAACGAGTTTTCTCTTTTTGGAAAAAGAAAGGGGCCGCTCCACCACAGAACGAGACTGTGGTGGAGGAGTTCAGCGCCCTGGCTCTGGAAGCTTTCGAGTTCCAGAGGGAGCACTGCCGGGTTTACAGGGAATACCTCGACCTCATTGGGAAAGGAGACTTTCATCCGGTTTCAATCGAAGATATTCCCTTCCTTCCGATACGCCTTTTTAAATCTACGAAGATCTACTCGGAGCCCGGTATCATATATGATGAAGACTATGAGCGGAAGTTAAAGGAACTTCTTAAGAAAGTGGATGAGGGAGAATGGGTTGAAGAACCGGGTTGCGTTCGGGAATGTTCCATATATTTTGAATCCAGCGCCACCACGGGAATGACTCCGAGCCGGCATATAATCGTTGATCCTTCGGTTTATGAGCAGAGCTTCAAGGAGGGATTCCGGAGGGTTTACGGAGAGAGCGGAACATATAACCTGATGGCCCTTCTTCCGTCTTATCTGGAAAGAAAGCACTCGTCTCTTGTATATATGGCAGAGGGACTTATGCAAGATGCAAAGCAAAACGGTGCAACGGGAGATTTCTTCCTCTACGACCATGAACGCCTTCTTCAAACCATTGAATCTCTGCTATTTGAAAATAGTCAAAAAGTGAAGGGACTGGAAAAGGATCTGTGTTCGGAAGAACGGGCAGCGGAAAATTTTTCTACAGGCAGAACGGAAAGCGGAAATCAACGAGATGCAGGAAACCGCCCAAAGAAAGACGTAATGAAAAAAGGTAGGCGGAAGACTATTCTGCTCGGAGTGAGTTTTGCGCTATTGGATTTTGCGGAATATGTGAAGCGGCAAGTGCCGGATCCCGATGAAAGAGCGGCTCTCTTCAGCGATGTGATTGTCATTGAAACAGGCGGAATGAAGGGCCGTGGAGAGGAACTCTCAAGGGAGGAACTCCACAGAAGGCTGAGGGACGGTTTCATCTCAGCGAGAATTGACTCGGAATACGGAATGTGTGAACTGCTCTCACAGGCATATTCAATCGGCAACGGGCCCGGGAACTCTCTGAAAAAAAGCGCTCAAAAAGCATCTGGAACGGATCAGAAAGAGCTGAGGGATTTGAACCGTTTGCAACGAACGTCTGGAGATAATGGAAAAAAAGTTCCGGAAATATATGCCCTGCAAGATGTCAAGAAAGAGGATGGCGTGTTCTTCACTCCACCGTGGATGAGGGTTCTGGCCAGAGACCTTATGGATCCGTTCCGGGTGAAGGGCGTCGTTGAAGGCGGGCTGAACATTATAGACCTTGCAAATATCTGGTCCTGCTGCTTCATAGAGACAGAGGACCGGGGAAGGATATTCCCGGTCTGCGAAGAGGCTGGATGCCGTGCAAAGAAAAGCGTCCATCCAGTTTTCACTGTGGACGGACGCATTCAGAATTCAGAACTCCGCGGCTGCAACATGCTCCTCCAGTAAGGGCTATCTTTCAGGAGATTATCTGCCACATCCCCGTTTATTCCTCCAGGGATTTTCCGGTGAAGATCTTCACGTAGGCATCAGCCCTGCTGCGGATCTGATCTCCCTTTTCCGTAAGGCCTGCAGCCTTGTAGGTATCCGCAATCCACACAAGATAGTAGATGTTCTTCTGGATGTTGTCCCAGGAGAAGATCTCTCCCTGATAAGGCTTGCTGAACAGGGTGATGTGCTTATAGGTTTCTTCAACGAAACGGTCTCCGAGATCTTGCCCCTTTTCCATTTCTCCGCAGGCAAAGTAAATTCCAACGGCATCCATAACGGCAAGGTCGTTTCCGGAAGAAATCAGGGAAGAGTTCAGAGGGAAATTCTCCTGAGGCATCACCTGCTGCATCTTGTCCAGAACGGCTATAGCCTTCTCCGGCTCGTCGTTCTGGGCGAGGGCCTTGGCATTCTGGGCCATAATGTCCCTTACCGGCAGAAGAGCGTTGAAGGTAAGCAGATTCTGGTAATCCATGTAAACCGGAGCGGCCAGAGACTCGTAGCGGTAAGTGTTCATTATCCTGTCGTACATAACGTCAGGATCAACAGCCTGGTCTATGTACTCGCTGCTGAGGCCCGTCTTGTTCTTGATTGGAACGAACTTGTATCCGTAGCCGTCGTACTGCAGATAGTCCTTGATGCCGATGTTGATGTCACCGCCTCTCTGGAGAACGTACAGCGGACGGTCCCACTTGTAGTTGGCAAGATAGTCAAGCATCATCAGCGATGTCTTGTCTATGCTGGTAACATTGTCCGGAATATTGAGCTGTATGGTATCGGGAACTTTCTCCATATCCTTTGGAGAAACGATTCCGTACTTTTCCACATTCTCCTTGTTCACGGGTATCGTGTAATGGCGGCCTACAATGAGGTTATGATTCTTGCCGTCTCCCATCCTTACGGTAACGGACGGATCCTTGAGAACCTTGATAAGGTCTTTGCCCGGCACTACTTCCTTGATATAATCCGTAACCGGAACAAAGTCGTTCTTGCCGTAGTAGTAATCCTTCTTCTCAAGGGTAAAAGGAACCGGTTCGCTATCGTACTGCTTGCACTGCATCTGGTCTATGTACCAGTCTGTTCCAAGCAGGGAGGTATTCATTATACGAACATCCGTCCTTACTCCCTCGACCTCCTGGATGTACCAGAGAGGGAAGGTATCGTTATCTCCGTGAGTCACCAGGATAGCGTTCTTGTCAAGGCCGATGAGATAGTTGTAGGCCAGGTCGTGGCAGGTGTATCTTCCGCTGCGGTCGTGGTCATCCCAGGTCTGGGAAACCATCTGCACCGGAACCAGCAGGCAGAGAACCGAAGCGATTGCTGCGGCCGGAGCCTTCTTGCCCTTGAATATCTTTTCAAGCACATCGCCGAGCCAGAGAACTGCAAAGCCAATCCAGATTGTGAAGGCGTAGAAAGAGCCTGCGTATGCGTAATCCCTCTCTCTTGGCTGGTAAGGAGGCTGGTTGAGGTAGAGCACCACGGCGATTCCGGTAAGGAAGAACAGCAGGAAGGTTACCAGAGTGTTGCGCTTGTCGTGACGCAGCTGATACAGCAGTCCGATGATGCCCAGAAGCAGAGGCAGGAAGTAGAAATGGTTCTTTGCCCTGCTGTTAACAATGTAGTCCGGACCTTCTGACTGATCGCCGATGTGAGCCCTGTCTATGAATCCGATACCGCTCTCCCAATTGCCTTTGTAGATATCTCCCGGTACAGTGGCGTGGAGATCGTTCTGCCTTCCCACAAAGTTCCAGAAGAAATATCTCCAGTACATGAAATTCAGCTGGTAGCCGAAGAAGTACTTGAGTTCAGAACCCATATCCGGATTCTTTCCTCCCGTGTACATGGAATAGAACTTTGCATAAGATCCGTCTGTGCCGTTGGACCACATTCTCGGGAACAGAACCTTATCGCCGTAAATCGGCTGGGCGGGACCATCGAGCCTAACGTACTTTCCCTTGGTGTTGTCGTAATTGTAGTAAGACGGAGTCTTGACATCTACAAGTTTGGACTTGAAGGTAGGGCCGTACAGAAGAGGCTGAGAGCCGTACTGCTCTCGGGACAGATACCTTACCAGCGTGTAAGGGTTGTCCGGCTGGTACTCGTTGGTTGGAGTGTTGGCGGACGATCTGATTACCGTTACGGCAAACAGGGAATAGCCGATGATGATGGCGAGGGTGCAAAGGAACACGTTGTTCCACAAAGCCTTGCCCGTCTTGTAGGAATGGTATGCTCCCCAGAAGCACAGTCCTATGATCAGCAGCACGAAGAATGCCGCGCCGCTATTTTTCGGCAGGTGGAATCCGTTAACGAATATCCTGTCCACAAAAGCGGACAAGGATGGAAGGTAAGGTATGATTATCCAGTTGATAAGAATCAGTATGAAGCAGGAAACGAAGAACGCCTTCCAGGCACCCCATTTGGTAACCTTGTACTTGCGGTAGTAGTACAGCATTCCGAGGGCCGGGATGGTAAGCAGGTTCAGAAGGTGGATTCCGATGGAAAGGCCCATTATGAAGGCTATGAACACCAGCCAGCGGTTGGCGTAAGGCTCGTCCGCATTTTCCTCCCACTTGAGCATTGCCCAGAATACCAGAGCGGTGGCCAGGGAACTCATTGCGTAAACCTCACCCTCCACAGCCGAGAACCAGAACGTGTCTGACCAGCAATATGCCAGGGCTCCCACTATTCCGCTGCCCAGAATCTTGACGGCTGTTCCCGCTTCGATTCCTTCCGGAGCAGACAGAGCCCCCTTCTTTTCCATAAGACGGCGGGCAAGGTGGACAATCGTCAGATAGAGCAGCATAATGGTAAGTGCGGAGCACAGGGCGCTCATCGCATTAACCAGCATAGCGGCATGCTCCTTATCGGCGAATATGGTGAAGAAGCGTGCAATTACCTGGAATGTCGGGTTTCCCGGAGGGTGTCCAACCTCAAGTTTGTATGATGAAGCTATGAACTCGCCACAGTCCCAGAAGCTGACCGTAGGCTCTATCGTGGAGAGGTATGTAAACGAGGCTACCGCCAGAACCGCTACCGCCACGATATTGTTGAGCTTTTTGAATTTCTTTATTTCCATCTGTATGGTTTTGTTTCTTTCAGTGTATCGGGCAAAGATAATGCAAACCGAGCGAAAACACTATCTTTGCAGTCCCAAAGTTTAAGTTATGGCTAAGAACGACTGGAAAAAAAGAGACGGAGTTGTCTTTTCCACCAATCCCGACTTCAAATACGATTCTTCGGAGGAGGATGAGAGTATCCAGACCCTGCCGCCCGAGAAGCAGAAACTGATTGTCTGCATAGACCGCAGCGGAAGGGCAGGAAAGCAGGTTACTCTGGTGAAGGGTTTTGTCGGCAATGACGATGACCTTTCCGCCCTTGGCAAAAAACTGAAGACCAAGTGCGGTGTGGGTGGCAGCGTCAAAGACGGGGAAATCATCATCCAGGGAGATTTCCGCGACAAGATCGTGGAGCTGCTGACAAAGGACGGATACAAGGCAAAGAGAGGAAACTAGCCCTATGGTGGACAGGTACGCCGATATGGCCATCGTGATTGTTCTGGTGGTGTTCTTCCTTGTCGCCACGGTAAGAATCCTCGAGGGACTTTTCCGGTCCTTCCATTCTTTCTTTTTTCTCAAGCGGCAGGAAGAAGTTGACGATGAGCTCACCCTGAGTTCGTCGAGGAATATTACGGCCCTGTTCATTTACCCTGCAGCCCTGTTTGCCGTATCGCCGAGTCCAAGGATCTTTGCCTTCCTCCTGATTGGAAGCATAGCGTATCTGGCAGTAAAATACGGCTTTATGGCTATACTGGATTATGTCAACCGCACAGCTGCCTTCAAGTTTATAGGCAGAATGGGCATAAACTACCTTATATCTGCCTCCGCGATGCTATTTTTGGCACGTATAAACATTTGGTTCTCAGCTTTGTGCATCATACCTGCCATTATGTATCTCATAATGGAAGCCAAGGTGGTTTTCAAAAACAATTTTTCTGTTTTTTTCTACATTTTGTACCTTTGCACCCTCGAACTGCTACCGGCAGTTCTGCTGTTTAGATTATTTGTGTAATGAAGATAAGCAAGATACTCATAGCGCAGCCTGGCGTGGCCAGTGCAAACCCGCACTATGCAAATCTGATAAAGAAATACGGCGTGAGCATCGAGTTTCACCCGTTCTTCAGTATGGTTCCTCTGACTCTCAGGGAGTTCAGGGCACAGAAAGTGAACATTCCGGATTACACCGCCATAGTGTTCACCTCCAAGGGAACCATAGACGCGTTCTTCCAGCTTTGTGCCGAGCAGAGGATCAAGATTCCGGATTCCCAGAAATATTTCTGCACATCCGAGAGTCTTTCCTACTATCTGCAGAAGCATATCATTTACCGCAAGAGGAAGATTTTCTTCGGCGACGGAACATTCGCCTCTGTGGTGAAGCTCGCCAAGGCGGACAAGCACAAGAACGAGAAGATTCTCATTGCATCTCCGGACCACATCTATCCCGAGTGGATCCAGATGTTCAAGGATGCCAACCTGAAGTTCGCTCCTGCTGTTGTGGCCAAGTTCGTGGACAACGACCTTAAGAACCTCGAATTGGATGACTATCAGATTATCGCTTTCTACAATGCTCTGGATATCACATCGCTGAAGAATAACTTCCCGGGCTACAAGCAGAACCGTACAAAGTTCATAGCCTTTGGAGCTGGTATCCGCAAGGCTATGACCGAGGCCGGATTGTCTTACGCAATAGGAGGCCCTACTCCGGAGTTCCCTTCATTGGCAAATGCCATCGAGCAGCTGATTGTAAACCCGGACTTCAAGCAGACAAACCCTCCGGAGGAACCTAAGAAGGAAGCTAAGAAGGCGCCGGCAAAGAAGGCTGAAACCAAGACTGCAGAGAAGAAAACTCCGGCCAAAAAGACAGAAGCAAAGACTCCGGTAAAGAAGACCGCAGAGAAGAAGGCTCCTGCAAAGAAAGCCGAGGCAAAAGCTCCGGCCAAGAAGCCGGCGGCAAAGAAGGCCGCTCCGGCAAAAAAGACCGCAACCAAGCGCCCTGCAGCCAAGACCGCAGGCAAGAAATAATGCCAGACACCGCTCCAAAGACGTTCAAGAAAAACGAGAGGCTTAAGTCAAGGAAAGCCATTCTGAGACTTATGTCCAGGGGAAGGCGTATAGAAGCAGCTCCGATTCTGGCAAAATATTCCATCAATCCGCAGGAGCAGGATCCGGCAAACAAGATAATGGTAGTGGCTCCAAAGAAGCTCTTCAAGAAAGCCGTGGACCGCAACCTGCTCAAGCGCAGAATCAGGGAGGCTTACCGCCTGAACAAGCATCTTCTCCCTCCCTGCTCGGCACATATCAGTTTCACTTACGTGGAGAAGGAAAAACTTCCGTTTGCAAAGATTCAGGAAGCTGTCGTAACCATTCTCAAAACCATCGCCGGGAACAAGCCGGAGGAGAATAAACCGGAAGAAGAGGCAGAGCCAGCCGCCAAATCCAAAAGCGGTTTCTGGGGTGTCGTAAGAAAGATCCTGATCTTTCCATTCGTGATTCTTATCAAGTTTTACCAGGTCTGCATCTCTCCGCTCAAGCCTGCAACCTGCCGCTTTACCCCTACCTGCTCCCAATATGCGGTCGAGGCCTTCAAAAAGCACGGGGTATTCAAGGGATTTTACCTTTCGGCAAGGCGCATCCTCAGATGCCACCCATGGGGTGGACACGGTTACGATCCCGTTCCGTAAGTATTCTAGAAATCAGAGCCGTAGAAGCGGCGGTAGATAGGCTCGCGGATGTCAAACTCCCTTGAAAGAGAATCCAGGTCATCCGTAGGAATATCTTCAAGCGCCAGCATAATCAGTCCGTCCACGCAGTAGTTGAAGTCCGGATCCACATTGTAGTCGATGATCTTGGAACCCATCTTTATGTATTTCTTCAGAAGAGGTGGAAGGCGGTACTGTCCGCCGCTGATTCTGAGAAGATAACGGTCAAAGGCCTCGAGGTTGCCTGTCCTGCCGAAGAGCAACGCGTCCGGATCCACCCTTCCGAAATCAGGAGCGAAAGGAGTCTTCGGACTGGTCATCCCGTCATAAAGCGGATTCCTGTGGTGCTGTCTCAGATAATGAATCATTACACTGCGATAAAGCATAGGGTACCAGGAACTTATGCTGACTGGACCTATGAGGTACTTGTATTCCGGATACTTCATCAACGTGTAGAAAAGCCCCTTAAGCAAAAGCATTAGGGCCAGCGTATCCTTCTGGTGGCTTACACACACGAAACTGCGGCCGAGCTCCACGCATTTTTCCAAAGTCGGAGCGAATTTGTCGGAATAGCGGAAGAGAGTGTCTGCATAGAATCCGTGGATTCCCCTCTCACGGAGAATCTCCGCTCCCAAGCCCAGCCTGTATGCCCCTACAAGATCCTTTGTAGTGTTGTCCCACAGAACAAGATGCTTATAGTAAACATCATACGGATCTGTATCCGCAGAAGTGTTTGTGCCTTCCCCTACGGCGCGGAATGCTTCCTCCCTCCTTACGGCAATCTCGCGCATTATGTGCGGGATACGGTTGTAGTCGAACAGGTAGCAGGAAAGGGTGCCCACGTCAAAGAAATGGCAATCCTTGTTCTCCTCCAGTTCTTTAAGAAGGACATCTGTCGGAACAAATTCTCCAAGTTTTGTGGTGTAAACACTCTCGTCCCTCTCTTCGGTGTCAGCCTCAAGAACGTAAGACCGGCTTCTGAGGAATTTTGCAACCAGCCTGTCTTCCGGGAA
>JAFYZX010000056.1 GCA_017548505.1 Bacteroidales bacterium
CTATATCAAGAACTACCCAGTAAGGGAACGTGGCCTTGCCGTTTACCGCAAGCTGTTCGAAATCGGTGACAAACACACCAATGTAACGGAATTCCTTGCGGAAGTGGAGAGAGAGAACCTGCTTTGGAAAATAAGTTCTGAAGATACCCTGGGAATCCTCGATATTACTCTTACGGGTATGGACCCGCTGTACAAAGGGCTCACCTATTCCACCTTGAGAAACATAGAGGCTTGGAAAGCATCTATATGCGAAGCTGATGCATATTATCAGCAAGACCTGTTCGCCGAGGACAATGCAAAGATGCCTGCCCGTCTTCTCCAGCCTGAGCATTATGTTATATGTCTGGGTGCCCACCTTATTACTTACAGAGGTCCTCATGGCAAGGAAAGGATTATGGAAATGATTGCTACCGGAAACTGCCCAAGACCTGAGTTTATGAGCAGAGCGTCCGGTATGATTATAGCCAAGCAGCAGGCAAGGCGCACACTGGAAATCATCAAAAAGTCCCTCGGACTCACGTTCGACGACATTATCTCAGACGAGTTCCTGAAATGGAAACTCATATCCACATCTAATGTTTACGGCCTTTCCAGAGCTTATATCCAGAGCAATCCTAACATTCTGGACATTTTGGCGGATACAGTATATAACGAGATCATTCCGGACATTTCCCTTGTTGACTCCATCAAGAGGGAAGCATCCCTGAATTTTGGACGCTGGAGAATGCCGGAAGACCCGGAATACAAAAAGGCCGAAGATATTGCCCGCCAGACTTACCAGCACCTCCCGTATTTCAAATACGAGGATCAGCTTAATAACGGAAACATACACGTAGGAACCGGAGAAGGATTCGATATCAAGCCTTTAGCCGGAACTTCATCCAGATAGACTGTAATCTCCGCGATCCAGTCTCATAACATTTATAGGGCGCTTGTCCCCTCCATAAAGGAATGGGCAATACTTTGTCGTGCCGGTATCGATGAACCCGCATTTTTCCATAACCCGCCTTGATGCCGGATTATCGATGAAATAGTCGCACCAAAGAGTGGTGAATCCTTTCTTGTTGAAGCAATAGTCTATCATCAGCTTCAAAGCCTCTGAGCAGATGCCCTTGTTCCAGTAAGGCATAGCTACCCAATAGCCGGCTTCCGCCTCATTCTCAGCGATTTCTATATTGCTTTCTCCCTTGATCATATAGCCTATGCAGCCAATGATTTCTCCCGTTTCCTTCAGCACTATGGCCCAGGTGCGGTCGTTGCTGAAAAAAGACCGGATAGCCTCAAGGCTGTCCTCAACACTCTTGTGCGGAGGCCAGCCAGCCCTCTTTCCGATCTCAGGCTCGGAGGCGTATTTGTAAAGCGCCTGTGCGTCGCTCTCGTTCCAGGGGCGAAGCAATAATCTTTCTGATTGCAAACTGATTTTACCTTCTGTTACCACTGCTCCCAATGGACATTTTCCGGCTTCCACTTGTCTTTTGGAGTCGGATTCTCGGCAGGTACACCTATAGGGATAATGCAAAGAGGGACTATGCCTTCAGGGATGCCAAGCTTTTCTGCAATAGGCTTTACCCTTTCCTCAGCAGGATAACCAGCTGTCCATACGGCACCAAGCCCCAATGCCTTGGCTGCCAAAAGGATATTCTGAGCTGCTGCCGAGCAGTCCTCATACCAGAACATATTCGGCATTTCGGTTTCAGGACCGTCTGGCTGGCCGAAAGGCCTTCTCTTTACG
This sequence comes from Bacteroidales bacterium, assembly GCA_017548505.1. Classification (GTDB taxonomy): domain Bacteria; phylum Bacteroidota; class Bacteroidia; order Bacteroidales; family UBA932; genus Egerieousia. Next base: position 1,733 of record JAFYZX010000056.1, read on the forward strand.
GTTGTCTGGCCGCAAACTACAATCACCGCTCCGGCCTGGGTGAACATGCCGCTGCGGGGACCTGCGCCAAATACCTTGGCAATCTTGTCCTTGTCGGTGACAACAACAAAGCGCCACGGCTGAACGTTCATTGCAGTAGGAGCGGCCATACCGGCCTTAAGGATAGTTTCCAGATTCTCTTTGGATACAGGCTCGCCCGTAAACTTGCGGATGCTGGTTCTGTTCATTATTACATCCAGAGCCCCGTCCTGGGCATAGCAGTTAGCCGCAAACATAAGCGCCAACGCTATAAGGACACTAATCTTTCTAATCGTCTTCATAATGCTAAATTGTAATTCCTATGCAATTTAGCAAATATCTATCAATAACGGCTTACAAAATCTGTCACAATTCGGAAAACAGGCTCGTAAGAGTCGAAAATGGCGTGGTTCCAGTCATCATAGATTGTATGGTAATACTGGAAGGCATCGCCGTTTTCGTTTTCAAAGAAGATGCAAGGAACATGGCGTGAGGCAAACGGGTAATGGTCACTGTTTGCCGCCAGGGCGCCACGGTTCAGGGACTTGAAATACCGCTTCTCGGCATTGATCCTTTCAAACAGGGCAAAACCCTTCATACCCTCTTCACTAACCTCGCAATACTGAATGGGATTGTTGTCGCCGATCATGTCAATGTTGAAAAGATACTTGATTCTGTCCAGCGGAACAATCGGGTTGTTGGCAAAGAACTCGGAACCACGCAGATTTGCATCTTCTCCAGAAAATGAAAGGAAATACATGTCAAACGGAGGACGATGCTTTGCGTAATAAGCTGCAAGTGTTACGATTGTCGCCGTTCCGGAAGCATTGTCGTTGGCTCCTGCATAGAATACCTTGCGGCCAAGATTCCCAAGATGATCGTAATGGGCGGTGAAGACATAGCAGCTGTCGTGCCTATCTCCCTCAACCTTGGCAATAACATTGAACAGTTCGCATCCTTTAAGGAACTTGTTGTCAACATTCAGTTTAACAGACTTTACACCAGCAATAGCCTCCGGAGTTGTCCATACAATTGGCTTGTCCACCACACGGTGGCCGTATGCCTTAAAGAACTTTATCGGAGAAGAAAAAGTCTGGATAAGCCCGGCATTGGTGCATTCCCCTGCCTTCTGCAGGCGGGAGAATACTTTGCTGTGACGGTATGCAAACCAAAATTCGCACTCAACCAGGCAATTGGCATATTCCGGCTTTGCCAGGTCCGCAAACATCCGGTCTGCGTCAAAGCTCAGTGTGTCCACGTGATATACAGTAAACTCTCCGTGCACTCCGGGAGAATACTCACGCATGGAGAAATCCACTCCAGGGGTAAGTTTCCTGCCGTCTACCCACATCTCCATCTTTCCGCAGAAGGTGTTGATATCAATGGTGAACGGCTGGCAGATGACAGTATCCGCACCGGCCTTCTCGTATTCCTTCTTCAGGAACTTCCCGGCCTTGTTTGCCCCGTCCCTGGCATAGCCGCGTCCCTGATACCTGTCCGAGCTGAGTTTCTTTACAATGTGCTTATAATGGGCTAAATCCTGCGAATGCAACGGCACTGCAAGCAGAGCCAGCAGGATAATCAAAAACTCTTTTTTCATAACTAATCGGATTGAATCCTGTTACTTGTACAGGTATCTCTTGATACTCATCTTTGGAGTCTTCTCAAACGGAGTGTCCACTATTTCCACCTTGGCAATCTGGCTGTATTTAGGCAAAGACTCGTTTGCAAGGTCAGCGATATCCTTCGGAAGATTTTCAATATCCTTAGGATCTGTATCTTCCGGTATTTCAGGGTAAACCAGGGCAATCAGCTTGCCTCCCCTTTCAACAACCACGCTTTCCGCAACAAACGGGTTGCAGGAAAGAACGGCTTCAATCTCCTCTGGATAGATATTCTGTCCGGAGGCGGTAAGTATCATTGACTTAATGCGTCCGCGGATAAACACGTTGTTGTTCTTGTCTATGATTCCCAGGTCTCCGGTACGGAACCATCCGTCATCGGTAAACGCCAGGGCATTGGCCTCAGGATTCTTGTAGTAGCCAATTGTCAGGTTGGCGCCTCTGGCCTGAATCTCTCCAGGAATATGCTGAGGGTCATCTGAATCTATCCTGAGCTCGTGAACCGGTATGCCGCAGGATCCCGGAACAAACTTTGTCCACCACACATAGGCAAGCAGAGGACAGGCCTCAGTCATACCGTAACCCACCGTAAACGGAAGCCGGATCTTCTTCAGGCACTTTTCCACTTCCGGCTTAAGAGGAGCTCCACCCATTATGACGCAGCCTACATTTCCTCCGAAAGCAGCCATCAGCTTGTTGCGGACTTTCCTGTAAATCAGATTCTTGACTATAGGAATAGCTAATAGGTACTTAAGCTTGGCAAGAGCCGGCTTAATAGAACCGGAATACACCTTTTCCATCACCAGAGGAACGGTAATCACCATATAAGGCTTGACTTCCTTCATGGCTGCAAGAAGAGTAGTCGGAGACGGAGCCTTGCCAAGGAAATAAACGGTTACACCGTCCACATTAGGATGTAAAAACTCAATGGCAAGCCCGTACATATGTGCCAGAGGCAGCATTGATACCATAGTCTGGCCAGGAGTATTCGGGAAATGCTCATTGGAGAACTCGTCAATATCACTCATTGCCCCGTAAGTGAGCATCACGCCCTTAGGATCGCCGGAAGTGCCGGATGTATAGTTGATTATCGCGAGTTCTGAGAAATTGTCAGAAGGATAATGAACATTTTCCGGCTTGAATCCGTCCGGATACTTCTCGCCAAGCAGTTTTTCTCTCTGGTTCCAGGCCTCTGCAACAGCCTCCTCCCTGGACCATAAAACAGAAAGATCCCCAACGTTAATTGCCGCTTTGAGCATAGGCATTGACTGGGGATCCAACTTGTTCCAGATATCGGTATCTGTAAAAAGCAAAACGCTTTCAGAATGGTTGACCAGATTTACTATACTGTCCGGATGGAATTCAGCAAGGAGCGGAACTACAACAGTCTCATAAGTATTTACAGCCCAGAAAGATATAGCCCAACGCGCAGAATTTCTTGCGCATAGCGATATCTTGTCTCCTTTTTTAATGCCTACCCTTTCAAAGAAAAGCCAGATGGCCTCTACATTTGTGGCAAGCTCTCCATAACTGAAGGACTCTCCGCCATAATCTGCCACTGCCGCCAGATCCCAATTATTGCGGATAGTACCTTCAAGTGTCTGCAGGTAATGTTTCATAGGTTTGGTTTCAGTATTGCCTGTTGATACTTGTATACAAGGTACAAATATACAAAAAAGGATTTTAACCGCCCCCAGCAATCACTTTACCTATCTATGACATCTGCATCTTCTATATCGTTGTCTGGGATTGGAGAAGTTTCTGAAATCTGCGGAATATCGTCAACATCTATTATTGAATTCAACGGATTATCCTTCTTTGAGGTTTTAGCTCCAAGCTTGATCAGTTTCTTGGAAGAAGTAATAATGCTCTGCCCACCAGGAGC
>JAFYZX010000011.1 GCA_017548505.1 Bacteroidales bacterium
GAAGGTTTTATACAGGCCGGAGAGCAAGTCTTATTGATTGATGACAGCTTTGAGCGAGTTCTCGAGGCATTATTGGAGTCTTAAACTCGACGTTATTGAAGATTAATGAGGCCCTTTCAGTGAGTGATTTTACCATCAAAATCACTTCATTCTGTCGCCTATGTGTCGCCAAAATTAGAGCAAGTGGAGACTATCAACGGACACTTCCCTGGGTTGATAGATTTTGGTGTTCTCTTAAAACAAAGTATCTTTACATCTGACCATTTAATTTTGCTATGGATCAGGAAGAATACGTCTATGAGCCGGGTCCCGAAGAAGAATTAGCTTCTGCCAAGAAAAATATCAAAGCCGGAGTTATTGGGTGTATTGTCTGTTTTCTATTGACGGTTATCCTCTATCATTATTTTACAAACCACAAAATATTTCTCTTTGGGGCTATTGCTATTTTTGCATCCCTTCGCAGTGGTATAAGTAGCCTTGTGAAGTATCTGAAGCTAATGAAGCTTTTTGAAGATACGGGGAATTTCCGCAAGGGACTTGTCTTGGGCATTTTATTTTCTGTTGTTTTAGGTGCTTTAGGTGTATGGTGCTTAGGTCAATTCTTCTCGATTCACCCAAAAGATCCGGGACCAGTCCCCCAAGAACAGGTTATACAGGATGTTATGTCAGGAGTTGATATCACCATCCCTGCTAATTTTACACAAACTAAAGGCAAGGTGAATTGGGCGACTGACAGCACTTGTCTGGTGGCGTTTTATACAACCGAAGGACAGATAGACAGCACTGTTATTCATATCGGCGTGACTACACGTACTGATTTCGTCAAATTCCTAAAGTGTGATTTGATGGATTATTACAAGACGAGAGATAGCTTGATGTATAAACACAAAAAGTATGACTCAAGTGTTGATTGGGGAGATATGACATATTACAAGAGTGTCGGCATTTCTAATGATAGTACAGCTGTAATTATATATAGCACATTGAATTATGGTTCGTTAATAGAGGTCAGTGTTTTTTATACACACAAGAACGAAGAAGAAGACCTCCGAATGGAAAACTGGACAGAAGGCTGGATAAGAAACAATTTTACATATAAAATCCCGGCTTGTTTAGAAGATAGTTTAGCCGTTCAAAGGAGCACCAGTTAGCACAAAGATAGGATAATCACTGGAAAGAGGAGTAAATATCCTATCCTTCCCCCACCATTTCCGTATTCGCAGTCCAAGCGCATTCGGAAAAGTGTTCAAGAGCTTAATACAGGTTGATAGAATGGGGGTGGGAGTGGTTGGATCAGCTGTCGGTAGAATCTTTGATATATTTGAATACACCCCATCCAGGATTGATAGATTTTGGCCTTTTCTTAAAACATAGTATCTTTACATTTGACCATAGGAGAGTGGAATCTCTCTATTATCCTAAAGAAGGGTTATGAGAAGAATACATCGTTCTTTATTATTGATTTTGATAATCGCAGTCTCAGCGATTATTTGGGACTATCATAGTAGGAATCTTGGAACAAGCTTGTTGTTTAAAAGCAGTGATTTCCCTTATGGTATTCAGCCCAGGCTATATGGAAACGAACTGCAATTATTTACCACTGCTGAAAACTGCATAATTATTGGAAATTATAAAGGACAGAAACCAAAATCCGACACAAAATCTGCTTATATAGAAGATATTATCCGTTATGCTCACAATTCTCAGGATCTTGTAGTGGAGTATATTGATAGTTCATATAACTTGCACTATATGCAATTGGAATATGAGAATGGGAGTTATTCTTTCTCGTATTTGGAAAATGGCAAAGACTACTTCTTTTTAAAACCAGGATATCATATTGATGAGTTTGGGGAATGGGATTTATCGGGCCTTTTTAAGATCTTTTTAATTCCTGTAACCATTTTCTTCCTATTGATATGGCCTTTCTTCTATTTCTTGAAATCTAGGCGCTATTTGTTATTTTTACCCTTAATCATTTGTTCTTTAACATTCATTGTTTCAGATTTCCTGATAAACAAATACAGCGAGACCTTCGAAAGTCTTTGTTTCAGTACCGACTATTCTCATAGTATATTCATTGATATTACAACTCCCGAAAAATGGAAAAAGTTTAATGATCCAAATGATCCAGAATTCTACTATACTTTGACTTCTTCCTTCTCGAAAGACAAATCCTATGTTATTAAACAGTATTATAAGAATAGCAGAATAAACATTATTAAAGAGAAATATGATTATGATGGCTCAGAAGAGTTTGTAGATCAAAAGACTGCCATATCGCTCTTGAAAGAATCTAAAACATTTTGGGGTGATGTGCATGATCGATGTGAATTTACATTAGCCTTTATTAGGTTCTTTTCTATTGTTTTCGCAATCGTATTTGTTGTTTTATTGATTATAAGTTTGTGTAAAAAGTATAATTCCAATTACCAAGTTAACAGCTAGCCTGGTTATTGGTATAAAGATCTGAAAAACAAACTTTTCTATCCATCAGGACTACTATTCTGACTACTTTCTGGGAGTGATTTTACCATCCAGATTCACTTTGTTTTGTCGCCTATATGTCGCCAAAATTCTGCCCTTTTAAAACAAAACACTACCTTTGATAGAAACTAATGTGCTGTTAAAAATGGGGAAGAGAACAAGGTATCTTAAATATCTTAAGTATGTTTTAATCATCTTAGCCGCACTGTTGGCTGTAAGAATCTTATTCAGCATTTGCATTAATTCCATAAATGACAGTAGGTTGAGACTGGAAGAGAATACTCAGCTGATAGACTTGAAATCATTACTTAATATTGACAGCAGCCGGATATCGTCCAGGGAAACGGCGTATTTCAAGAAAAAGGATATTTGTTTTAATTGCATTATTGATGAAAAGTACCTGCTTACTGTATTTAAGGCGGGGAAAGTTTCTGATGGTTTTAACTGGAACCGGATATCTTTAGATACACTTGAGAACATCAAAAATAAATACGACTATATCACCAGTATACCAACAAGTATATTTACTCAAGATAGTAAATCATTCCCTGTTGTTTATTTTTCAGAATTTAATTCCACTTCTATCTTAAATACAGTAATCGATGATATTAACCTGGATATTAACGGAAAGCTAATAGAAAGAAAAAAGTATGATGAGAAATTACTAATCCTTCAGATAGATTTAGATACTATCATTTTCACTTATAATAAACAGAAGAACAAACTTGATTTATGTTTTTCATACTCACTGAGTGGTATTTCACCCTCATTTATTGTTTTTAAAATAGATGAAGTAGGACAGTTGTATATCTGTGCAACAAATTATCCAATCGATTTTCATTAGGAGAATCCCCATCTTTTCCGTATTCGCATTCAAAGCGCGTTCGGGAAAAGTGTTCTAGAGCTTAATACATGTTGATAGAATGGGGGTGGGAGTGGTTGGATCAGCTTAATTTTCCCCATCATTATTCTTGTTCTCCCTTTTTTCTTTCCAATCGCGGTAGAGAGTAATGGAGAGAGCAGTTATGCAGAGGGTAACATAGAGGCCTCCAAAGAAATAGATAAATACGACAAGTGCATCCATTAGCACAAAGATAGGATAATCACTGGAAAGAGGAGTAAAATAGCACAGTCTCTATCTTCTCCCACTCTTCCCATCCACCCCAAACCTCCTGAAAAATGGGGAAAATATGCAATTCTGTCGCCTCCGCCTGCAGCGCTTTTAAAAGATTGCGTCAATTCTTAGAATTCTGCTTAATGTTAAGAATAGATAAGAAAATTTCTTATATTTGTGGTGAGGAATAAAGCAATATGAAAACAACAACAGTAGCATTAGGAGCTCATTTTGATGAATTTGTGAAGGCAACCATCCAAAGCGGACGTTATACCAACGTTAGCGAGGTTATTCGAGCCGGACTTAGAAGGCTGGAAGAGGATGAGCAGAAGATTGCTGCTCTCCGTGCAGCTATTGAAGACGGTGAGAACAGCGGATATGTTGAGAATTTTGATTTTAAGAAGAACTTGGAGAATTTGAGGGCCGGTAGGAGAAAAGATGGGACGGTATAGGATTTCAAAACGAGCGATTGAAGATTTAAACGGAATTTGGGATTATACAGTGGCAGTTTGGTCTGAAGCTCAAGCTGTCAAATATTATAATCAGATTTATACTTCAATAGAAAACCTTTCAGAAAATCCAGGCTATAAAGGTTTACGATATGACTTTATAAAGGAGGGTTTGTGGGGATACCGTGTCGGTCATCACATAATCTTCTATAAAATCCTTTCAGAGAATTACATATCAGTAGATCGTATTCTCCATGAAAGAATGGATTATCAAAGACATTTTTAGAATCAACGTTGAAATTTCTATCTATCAACAGGGACGTTATAATCCTTGATTCTGTTGTTCTTTTTGATCAGAGTCCAACCGGAGGTGGTAATAGTGTCGTTGTTGAAAGAAAGCGTGTCTAGGCGAGGCAGTTCAATCCTGCGCCAGTCACTTGTCACTTTCAGCGGATGACCTTCTACAGAGCCCCAGTCGCAAAAAGCGGTGCAGCCATAGATGACCATACTCCCGTCATCCATTTTAATCATGCCGTCAGGGGAGAACTGAATGGAGAGATTAGGGCATTCCAGTGTGATGATGTTATCGGGAGCAAATAATTTAAGAAGTGTTGCATTCCTCTCTTCCAGCTTGAGCTGCAGGGAATCTTCAAAAGCATCGATGGACTCAAAGTCATACTTGGCTTTGGCAGATTCTGCGGCAGCTTCCAGGTCGTTAGGCAAAGCTATTCCGTAAATCGCCATCGCTGAGGAGCCAAGATCACTGCCAGAGTTCATCTCTTTGTGCCAAGAATGGGCGGACTGGTCCAGAATCAAACCGTAAAGGGGTCCGGAAAGGTATGCAAAAGAGCGAGTCAGGTTGTCTGATTCATAGAGATAGTCTAGGTCAGAAAGAGACTGCAGATACTCCTTGTTGTCAGGGATTGCAATGCGCCTTCCGGTGTACTCGGCAAGTCCTTCCAGAACCTCCAGAGCGTTCTCTTCTGCGGCAAAGTCAGGATACAGGTGCCTTCTCCAGGCGCGGAAACTCAAGGCATCTTTAAGAGCGGTTTTCTTTTGTTCGCCATCACAAGATGCAGCAGCCTTCAGCGCGTTCCACTCCAGTTTCAGAAGCGTACGGGCATCTCTGTTGGAAAGATGAGAATTGTTGGGATCTTTATCCACCCAAAGCCCAAGCTCCGGCTGGTGATAGTGAAACATCTCGTGGACAAGAACAATTAACTGGTGCTTCTCGTCTCCGGACAAAGGCCACAAAACCGTTGTCCAGCGCTTGCCGTCCAGTTCGATTGTAGAATTTGCAACCGGCTTGTCTGAGGGATATGATTTTGGCGCGTCAGAGACATTGCTGACAATATTCCTCAGCGAATCCACTCCAAGAACAGGAGAATAGAGATTGACGCCCCATAGTTTGCCATTGTCTTTATTGCAAAGTTTCTCAACGTGGTCAAATATAGACACATTAGAAGTGCGGCAACTAGTAAGCAGCGCTAAGACCGCTGTCAAAAGAAGAACCTTTTTCATATTGTCAAAGATACCGAATCTGTTTAACTCTTGGTGCTCCCGTCGTCCCATTTTCAGGGACGTCAGGAGCAAAAACGGGCAAAAATGCTCCTATCCCCTCAAAAAATGGGACGGTAGGAGCACTTTAAGAGCTAAGTGTGTATGGTGGTTCTGTAAATGCTTTTTCGTTATATTTGTTTTGAGAAAAAATCTGCCTATGAAAAGATTTGTTTTGATATGTCTGTTTATGGGTTTTGCTTTATCGGGTTTTTCGCAGGATGCGGACCAGACGGTTTATAGTTACAAGGTGCAGTATGCTCCGGAACACAATGTCCATCTGTTCTACAGGGGCGGGAAGCTAATGCTGAAGATTTCTGACCCTCATTTAAGCAAACGCCACGATATCCGTTTGGTGAAAAAAATGAATTCTGACGGTACTGTTGAACCGATGCCGGATACTTTAAAGGAAAGGGCTGTTTTCTTCATCGACAGGGAGGTATTTGTGGATGATACCGTAGCCGTAAGGGTTAAGGAAATGATAAAATCGCTGAGGCTGACCAAAATGAAGGAAAAGTATGAGAGAGTTTACAAGGAGGATGAGCCTGTAGAACTGGGCGGATCTTCTTGGAGTCTTGCGTTCCTGATGCCTAATGGCGAGTACAAGCATAGTGGTGGGCGGTTTATTGTAAACAGGAAGAAAACGCAGAAAGAGCTTGACCGGTATTTAGACAAGCTTAGGAAGATAAACTGGTATCTTGAAAATGTTCAGGCGAAGTATTGCCTTTCAGTGAAAGAGGGATGACGTTTTGCCATCCCTCTGTTTTTTTTGTGCAGGCTTGCTTTTCCCACGTGCTGCTTTGTTTTGCGGTATAGGGTTTAGTAGTACTTGTAGAAGAGGGCGATGGATTCCATTCCTCCGAAGAACTGCTTGAGAAGGTAGCTCTCGTTAGGGGAGTGGATTGTGTCTCTCTCGAGTCCGAATCCCATTAGAAGAGGATCTGTACCCAGGATCTTCTGCATATCTGCAAGAACAGCGATGCTTCCGCCGCCGCGGCTTGGAACAGGCTCTATGCCAAGAACTTCCTTCATTGCCTTTGAGGCGGCCTGGAACGCAGGAGATGTAATCGGGATAAGGAAGCCGTTTCCGCCTTCTTTTTCCTCCACTTTTACCTTCACGTATTTAGGGGCGATAGCCAGGAAGTGCTGCTTGAAGAGCTTGGTTATCTTGGCGCTGTCCTGGTTAGGAACAAGCCTCATAGATATCTTGGCGTGGGCTGTGGAAGGAAGCACGGTCTTGGCGCCCTCTCCGGTGTAGCCTCCCCAAATGCCGCAAACGTCCAGGCAAGGACGAATTCCTGTTCTCTCGAGGGTGGTGTAGCCCTTTTCTCCCTTTACCTCAGCGATGCCGAGGAATTTCTTGTATTCCTTCAGGTTGAACGGAGCCCTTGCAAGCTGGGCGCGGTCTGCCTTGCTGAGGTTGACGACATCATCGTAGAAGCCCTTGACCTTAACCTTGCCGTTTTTGTCTATCAGCGATGAAATCATATCGCAGAGGACATTGATAGGGTTGGCGACTGCTCCTCCGTAATGGCCGGAGTGAAGATCCTTGTTAGGGCCGGTGACGGTTACTTCCAGATAGGCGAGGCCTCTCATTCCGCAGTTGATGGAAGGAACTTTCTCGCTGATCATGGTGGTATCGGAGACAAGGATAACATCGCTGGCGAGCATCTTCTTGTTCTTCTTCACCCAGGCAGGAAGGGACGGGCTGCCGATTTCCTCCTCGCCCTCGAAGATGAACTTGACGTTATGCTTGAGCTGCTTGGTCTTTACCAGATACTCGAATGCCTTGATGTGCATGAAGAGCTGGCCCTTGTCGTCGTTGGCACCTCTTCCCCAGATGGCTCCGTCGTGGATCTCGGGCTCGAAAGGATTGGAGTTCCATTTCTCCAGAGGCTCGGCCGGCTGCACGTCATAGTGGCCGTAAACCATTACGGTCTTGGCCTTAGGGTTTATGATTTTCTGGCCGAAGACTACAGGATTTCCGGTTGTAGGATAAACGTCTGCCTTGTCTGCTCCGGCTTTCTTGAGAAGTTCAACGAGCCTTTTGGCGCACTTGAGCATATCAGCCTTGTGCTCTTTCTTGGCGCTGATGGAAGGGATTCTTAATAGTGAGAACAACTCTTCAAAGAACCTGTCCTTGTTCTGCTCTATGTATTGTTTCATATTGTGGAGATTTTTTACGTCACATTCTATCTTAATTCTTCTTTACCGGACGGGCCGGGAAGTACAGCGGTTGGATATCGTAGTTGTTTAACATGGCATAATCCGGAACACCGCATCTGCCGGAAAAGAAATTGATATCCGTACCATCGTAGTATGGATAAAAGGAGTCGTTATATGATGGGAAATGAAGGGTTGATGCAAAGTGATAACCCCAATGCCTGTCATCATATCCAAGAACATCTTTACGGTGATAGAGAAGATACGGATGACAACCTTTAGCCCAATAATGCCAGTTGTAGTTATAGCGCAATTCTGTCTCGTCAGGATACATCTTGGCATAAAAGTAAAAATCGCTGTGGTTGGCAAACGGCAGGAAAATGAATTTTGAAAGATCATCCTGGTCCGCCACAATCCAACCCTTTATGCCCAAAATACTGACTAAACGATTGAAATAGTAGTCTGAATTGTGCCAGTTAAACGGCTCTGGCAATTGTGAGTTGTAGTCAAATGTGGCTTCGCTTAAACTCTTGGATACACGGTCATTGTCCCATTGGTTCGTGGTTGTCCACACCAGTTCTGCCGTTGTCCATGGATGAGGAAGCGGACTGTGCCTGTCGTCAGAGAGATTTGTAGACCACCAGGTTGTACCCCGCATAGTAACAAAAATGCCTTTGCCCACTTGAACCCAATCCTCGCCCTCGTCGGAAATTTCGGCGTGTGGGTAGGTTGTCCCTTTCAGGTTAAGGCGGGCGTTACCAATGTCGAACAAGTGATAATATGAATCAGGGTTGTCTACTGACGGAGAGTTTGCATGAAGAGCGTAATAATACACATAGTCAGGTGAATCTACCAACTTTGCGCATGCATAATGTGAAATTACATTAATCCACTGTCCGGCACTTCCTTCAACGTCGTTTACCGTACCGTCTGAAGAAACGGAGGCCAAACCTGCAGGAATCAGATTATTGCAGGCGAACTTGGTGAAGTATGTTCCTGTAATTCCGGGGTCAACCGCGATGGCATTGTATGATGGTGCTGAAATTGAAATGGATGAATTCAGTTCTATCTTCTGTGTTCCACCTACGGTAATTCCAGAAACCGAGAAAGGAACTTTGCTTGCACTCAAATACTTCCATCCCTCGGTCTGGCTGCTTCCTTTAAGGAAATTCCATTTTCCATTGGAATATGACACTGGATTGGAATCCAGTTGTTCTCCCCAGTCGAGGTATACGGCAGTAACCTTGCCACTTTCCAGAAGATCGGAAGCTTGAGTTCCGCCAAGGTCAACGAACTCTCCTTGCTGCCATCCATCCCATTCGTGTATTATTGCATAATATCCGGTTTCAACTCCATCAAAGAATACGAAAATTGGTCCTTCTTTGGTCCATTCCGAGCCATTTTCCGTAAAGTTGAAATTGAATACTATGTCATCAATACCGATGGACGGGTTTACGGTCATGTCGCTGAGCTTGACTTTTATCTCATAGTATTTTCCGGTTTGGAAGGTCGTTTCTGTATTTCTCTCGTAAACATAAGTGATTTGCTCACCGACAGATGCCACAAGTTTGAAAGAAGCGGCCGTTGAGGTTCCCATAAAGTTGAGAGCGGTGTATATCTCGTTGTGCGGCGTGGTCTGGTCTATGTTTATCTCAAGGTTTCCCGTATTAGAATTAGACCGAATCAAAAGGTCATGGTTTTGAGCGTCTTTTGCTGTTAATGTCAGCTTTGTTGGGTATACAGGGTTACCGGTTGCATCAACCAGGGTGAATTTTACTATCGCCTGCTGGGCTGAGAATGTTAGCGGATCTATTGTTATCGTTGAACCTTCCACTGATTTGATGTAAGCATCTGCATAGGCGTAATCATATCGCTGAGCAATGGTCTCCAACGATCCGTCCTGACCAGTGTAATCCCAGTTAAATGAAGATATTGGATAAGAAAAACAGAGATAATCTCCCGTATGTAGCGATCCGGAAATCTCACCGTCAAGATAGGCATTAGCCCCTTCAGATCTAGGATGAAGTGTTCCTATCGGGCTTCCGGTAGTGTATAAATGAACATAGATAGCATCGCCGGTTTCCCAAGAGGAAGCCAAATAGTGCTTTCCGTTTCTGTCTTCAATGGCGAGAGCCTTTGATGATGGGTCATCAGTGCCCTTGTCAGCCTTTACGGTCAGACGGTATTTAGTTGCGGCGTCATCCGGCAATATATTGTCATTTTTGCTGCATCCGCTCGCAAACGCGAGAGCAATAAGTGCCAGCAAACAGCAATTAACCACCTTTTTCATAATACAATTCCTGATTTTAATCGTGATTAATTCCAATCATCCGTTTCTGCTTCTCCATAATCCTTCTTACTGCCTTCAATAAGCAATGCGCCAGATGTCTGGATTAGATACTCTTTCGCTTTTGGAGCTGAATAAATCTCTTTTTTTCTCATTTCTTGCGATGTTGTTTGGGATGAAGCTTAATGTCTAACTTGAAGTTTGCGCGTAGGTTCTTGAGTGTTGACTTCGAGAGATAAGCCCGGGCCAGAGCTTCTTCTGTGGTGGAGCCAAGACGGATAGTGACCTCATGGCTGTTCTTCACTTCCATGCCAAGGATCTCGTCAGCACCGAGGAAGTCGGTGACGCGCCCCAGGCTGAGGTAGTAGCCGAAAGATTCGGCATCGTCGCTGTCCTTATATTCAAAAATGCTGTATTCGCCATGGTCGGTTTCGTCCTCGGCAACTTCAACCCGCATTCCGGCAGGTATGTTTTGTGCTTGTGCTGTGCCTAATATAATTACGTTGAGCAACAGCATGAAAAATACATTTTTCATAATATGCAAATATATACTAAAATGCCCATTCGAAGCCGAAGTTGATGGCGGCACGGTGGTTTTTCTTGACCTTGACGCCGTCTTCGATCTTGAAGCGGTGGGTCATTCTCCAGAAGCAGTCTATGCGGAAGACCCTGAAGATGTTGGTTATTCCAACACCCATTTCAACATAAGGTTTGCGGAGGGAGCTCATGCCTTCAGGGAAGAGCATGCGGGCTTCCATACCTTCATATTTTGCACCGGCGCCGGTTCCCATTATGGTGCTTGCCGGGTTGCCGATTTTCCCGTCTGTGATGCCGTTATTTACCTTTGAAAGAGTACCGTAACCGGCCTTGAGGGTGAAGACCTCTCTCCACTGCAATCTCTTCATAAGGGGAATCTTGCCAAGGAAGAAGCCCCTGAAGTTATGCTCGTAGAAGAGTGTGGTCCAGGTGTCTGAGGCAAACTCGTAGAAGTCCATGCAGGCAAACGCGCTCTTGTCCAGGAAATATGTTCCGTTACCTTCGTGGAGCTTGAGGAAAGGATATGGAACCTTGCCCACGATCTTTCCTCCTGTAAGGTGGAATTTGGAAGTTCCGAAAGGCGGAAGCGGCAGGGTGTAGTCAACGGTGGCCTCAGCGCGGAAGAATCCGAAGTCGTTGTTGCTCATCCCCTTGGCGGCGCCGACAAGATCTATGGTTACTACAGGGTAGTGGGTCAGCACGTAAATCTTGTCGAATGTTCCGCGGGTTACTGTCTCGTCCCAGGAGAAGCGGGCGGTGTAATGCAGCTGGTTGGCGGAAACGCTGGTTATGTGGACACTGTCCGGCGTGAACATTGGCACATAGCGGTTGGAGTAAACCCTTCTGCTTTCCAGGCCGATGCTGTTGTTGAAGCCCTCGTTCCACTCGTGGACGTATGATATGGCGTAATCGTTAACCGGGCTCATTCTCTCGCTGTTACCCTTGTTGAGCAGGGAGGACATGATGTTGCCTTCCGTAAGGGCGTCCGTGCCCCTTCCCATCTGGACAAGGTCCCTGCTTGCGCTCACTACAATCTTGCGGGTAGGCATGTTGCTGAACATGTATTCAGCCATGATCTTTCCCTTGAAATCCTTGTCCTTGGTGCCGTAGGCAACATGGCCGGATAGCCTTATCTTCTTGCTGAATTCTTCTGTTGTCCTTCCGCCGAACTGGAATCTGGCGCCTTCTATATTGTTGAAGCTAAATAGCTTGAAGTACGGACCCACTCCAAAGTACTTGAAGTCGTAATGCCCGTTTACAAAGGTATTTACAATGGTGTAGATGTTGTGGTACAGCGGCACGTTCTTGATGGAATCCACCATCTTGTAGATGTTGCTTTCCTTCTGGCTGAGGGCGTATGGGCGGTTCTGTTCCCAGTAGGCCTCATCGTTGACCAGAGGATTCTTGCCGGTCACCACGTTGCTCATGAGCTTGGCAACGCTGTCGGGCATCTGGCGGTCGAACCTCGGGTCGAGATAGTCGCACTGCCTCCTTCCGAGGAAGGACATCAGTTTGGAGGAATCTCTCATCGTCACCGAGAAGTCCGCGTACATCTTGTCCTGCTTGAAGAACCACAGGGAATCCTTTCCCTGATAGGAGCCCCGTCCTCCAACCAGCTGGTATTCAGAATCCAGCACAAGGTCCCTAATCCAGTTTACGTTACTGCCTTTCTTGAGCTTCACATGGATTTCCCTTACGGCCCAGTCTTGGGCGTCTATCCTCATTTCCCCGTCGAAGGTAGGGGAAGACACCAGTTTTGCCGGATGGAAACGTATGTGGTAGGTCTTCCTTCCGTCTATGTTGAGGCTGTCTATCAGGAAGTAGTCGTAGAACACGTTCGGACCTTTTACGGGAGACGGAATCTGTATGTCGAACAGGTTGATGAAGTCGTCGTAGAAGTTTGTGCGGATGTGCATATTTCCGGTAAACTGGGCGAAGGTGGCCTCGTCCTTCACTCCCGATATGCGAGTGGCCTCTATGATTTCCTTCATCTGTTCCGGATTCTTCTGCCTGTAGAACCTTGAGTTGTTCTCCGATATCATAATCGGCAGATAAGGCTTTCCGCTGATTACGGAAGTGTCCATATAATCGAACACAAAACCGAAGTTTTTCCTCAGAAGCTTGTTCTTGATCTGGGTGTCCGCATTGACAAGGTCAAGTTCCATCTTGGTGTAGAGGCGGCATTCGTAGCGGTCCCTCTCTTCCGGATTGTTGATTTTCTTGGCCCTTTCTATGTTTGACAGAATCCAGCGGATGTAGCGGTAGTCCGGCTTTACCACAATCTGGCTGAGGAGGTTCTCCTCGATCTTCAAAGCGATGTCCAGCTGGTTGAAGGCCCCTTTCTTGATCTGCTTTTCCACAGGGATGTAGCTCAGCATCTCGAACCTGAGCAGATCCACGGTCTGGTCTCTGGTTTCCAGGGTGTAGTAGCCGTCAAGGTCTGTGGAAACGCCGATGGTTGTGCCCTTGAAATAGACGTTGGCGAAAGGAAGGCCTTCTCCGGTGTCAGCATCGGTGACACGCCCCTTGATTCTTGTGCTCTGGGCATCGGCGACGGACGGCAAAAGGAGAGAAGCCGCCAGCAAAAACGCCGGCAGAAGTTTCAATATTCCCCGTTTGCCCAAAAACTTCATCGCTGATTCTAATAGAAGAGGTCGTCCAGTATGATGCCGTTAAATTCCTTGTCCAGAGTGTTCCAGGTGGTGGTGTTCCCGTTTTTCTCCGTGAGGGTGAAAATGCACAGGGACAGGTCTTTCTTGCTGTAGGATGCACTCAGGTGGTTCCATCTACCCTTGGCGTGCTTGGCCACGTTCATCTCAAAGACATAGTACTTGTCTGTTGTGGTCATCTTGATGTCTGAATTGTTGAGCTGGGCGGCCTTTGCCAGTTCTCCCTTGATGCAGTTGACCAGGGTTCCCCTGAGAATCTTCATATTATGGTCCGTCTTGGTGTTGAAGACGTTGCGGGTTCCGCCGCTTACCATCGTTACCTTGTCTCCGTTTATGATCAGCTGGCTTTCCTTGTCCTTGTGCTTTACCCTGTCGTGAGTAAGCTGCATGGAAAGCTTCTCTGAGGAACGGATGAAGTACATCTTGCCCTTGCTCTCCACGCTCTTTTTCATTCCCTTCATTGTCTTCACCTGGGTGCAGGAGGAGGTAATGGTCTTGTATGTCTCGTTCTTTTTCTGGATGTCTGCCAGAACTTTTTCCTTGCTCTGCGACAAGGCAGAGGCGCCCGTAAGAACGCACAGGGAAAGTATCGCGATGAAAATTTTTCTCATAACGGTACAAATTTACTCCAAAAAAGGTACCACCGGCTCTTTTCCTAAAATTTCCGAGCAGGTAAGCAGGGAGGTGAGGGAAACTCCCAGTATTCCGTGGAGGTTCAGGTTTTGGCCGGTAAAGAACAGGTTGGCAAAAGGTGTCTTTGGTGTCAACAGGGTCTGTGTGAGGCTGTTGCAGTCTTTCCGGATGCCGTAGGCGGTGCCTTTTACAGCGCCAGTGTAGTTCATGTAGGTAAGCGGGGTGCTGGTGTAGAAGGTCTCGATGGAATCTTTCAGATTCGGGAATATGCTTTGGGCCAGAAGAATGCACTCCTGCGCTTTCTTTGCCTTGAAGGCCTTGTACTCTTCCCCCCGCCGGTTAGGCAAGGTGTCTTTCCACCTCTCCACCTCGGAATAGTCCATAGGGGTGAGGATGTCCATCTGGGTGGCCGTGGTTCCGCTTTCCGGAATCTGCTGGCTTATGAGGATGCCTCTTGGAGGGCTTCCTGCCGGGCTTTCGGCCACATTCCATACGGAATCCAGATCCGGAGAGTAGCAGTAGATGTTGCGGTTAAGGTACGGGATGACTCCTTCCTTGAGCTTGATGTTCACGGTGAAGAAGCCGCAGGTCTGCTCCAGCCGGTTGATTCTGCGGCGGAAAACCGGTCTTACGTTAGGGCTGTCTTTCAGGAGGTCCAGGGTAAGCTGCGGGCTTAGATCGGAGACAAACAGGTTTGCGGAGATGGTTTCCCTGCAGCCGTTATGAAGGATTTGGGCTCCGCTGATATGTCCGTCCTTCTCCTCCAGGGAGGTTACCGTGGCGTTGGCCAGCACTGTTCCGCCCATCTTCCTTATGCCGTCGGCCAGAGTCTCGGCAATCAGGGAGCCTCTTCCCTTGAGCCTCCAGGCGCTTTGTATGAAGGAACTGTTAATCTGGGCAAATGTGTAAAGCGGAAGGGTTGAGGGCCTAAGTTCCAGCTTCAGGGACGATCCGCTCAGGATGTTCCTCAGAAGCGGATTGCTTATGCTGCTGCAAAGATAACCGTAGGCGCTTTTCTCAAACAGGGTGTTGAGGGAGTCAAAGCCGCCGGAGCCTTTGAGAATAGGGTCTGCGATGCCTTTTCCGACCTTCTCCAGGAAGGCGGAATAGCTTTCCAGCTCCGCCCTGCTTTCCGGAAAAATCGCCGAGAGAGAATCTGCAAATTGACCGTAGCCGTTTTCAAGCAGATAGCTTCCGCCCTGGAGAACAACCTGGTCGAATCCCTCTGTATCCAGTTGATGCCAAGGAAGATCCATCAGGCCGAAGTGGCTGAATATCCTTTCCAGAATCTGGCCCTTGCCAAGCGCTCCCACATAGTGGAAGCCGGTATCGAACTCGTCTTTTCCCCTGCGGAAACTCTGAAGGCATCCTCCCAGTGCGGCGTTCTTTTCCAGAACGCAGACTTTCATACCGCATTTTGCGAGTATGAAGGCGCATTCCAGACCTCCCAGTCCGCTGCCCAGTATGATGGCGTCGTATTTCATTTATGTCTGTAGGCCTCCCACTTGTAGAACAGGTAAGGCTGCAGGGTGAAGGTAATCACGATTGTGGAAATCATTCCCGCCAGGGTTGAAAGGCCGATGGAGGAAATGGCCGGATGAACGGCAAACAACAGGCTGCTTACCGCCAGGATCAGCATCACGGCGGAGAAGAAAATGGCGCTGCGGTGGTATTTGAGAAGATCTTCCCTTTCCTTGCCCTTGATAAGGCCATCCATCACGAAGATGCTGTAGTCCACTCCCATTCCGAAGATGAAGGTGGAGATGACCATATTGATCAGGTTGAACTCTATGCCGAAGAGCTTCATGAAGCCAAGCACCATAAACCAGCTCATGAACATCGGCAGGAAGGCGATAATGGCGTGGACAATGTTCCTGAATGCCAGCAGCAGGATCACGAGTACGAAGATGGAGGAAATCAGCAGCACGGTGTTGAAGTCACTCTCCATAATCTCCAGCATATTGGTGGTGTAGAACAGAGGGTCTATCACGACAACCCCGTTTGCCAGGGCTCTGTCCTTGTCCCGACCTCCCTCCGCCAGGATTTCAGAGGCCCTCCACAGGCTGTCCTTGTCCTTGGTCTTTATTGTGGTGAGCACCAGGAAGGTTCCGTCTTCGTTCTTTTCGATGAAATTGCCCATTATCTCGTTTGGAACAGTACCTTCCGAGAAAACGTCCACAGGAGAATATTCCTTGTCCAGAGCCTCGTAGAAAGGAGTGAACATATCCGCTTCAAAGCCGTTGCGATTGGCAGCGGCCGCGGTCATTTTCTTGACCAGCTCTTTCTTCTGCGATGTAAAGTAAGCGTTCCACAGGCTGATTCTTTCCGCCTGTTCCGGGGACGGGAGAAGAAGGTTGGATACCGAGCTGAAGGAAGCTATCAGGCCCCTGTCCTGAAGTGCCTGGCACTCCTTTGCCAGAACCTGGTTAAGGGCCAGGGCGCTGTCCAGATCCTTTGAACGCACGGCTATGTGCTTTACCTGCAGGCCGTTTTCGAGCTTGGTGTCATAGACCTGTTCGGCTGTCACGAGTTTAGGGTCGCTGTAGGCAAGGTGGAAAAGGTCCGTGTCGAAGTTGGCCCGTCCTCTGGTGAATATTACGCTGAGGATGAACAGGACGACAACCAGAATTATAACCCAGCCGCTCTTGTGGTACGGGCGGGTGGTGATCTTCTCGATTGCCTCAAATGCCTTGTCGTTTTTCTTGCCCGTGGAGTTCCTGAAGAATTGCGGAAGGAAGAATATGGCGGCCAAAGTCGTTCCCACCATAACCAGCGAGGCCATCAGGCCGAAATCGCTGAGGAGGGATGATTTCGTGAAAATCAGTCCCAGGAGAGAGCCCACGGTTGTGATGCATCCCAGAGCTACAGGCTTTGCCTGGTCCGTTATAACCTGCTCAACGGATGCAATGTACTTGTGGTGGGTTATTATGTGGATGCAGTAGCTGAGGGCTACTCCAATCACGATGCACCCGATGCCCAGCGCAATGAAGGACATCTGCCCCTGAATGAGATAGACGGCTGCTATGGCTGCCACGACTCCCCAGACAAGAGGCATCAGCATATACAGCAGCGTATCCTTTGTGCGGAAGCAATATCCGATTATAAGTATGATGATAATCAGGGCGATGCTGACGGTCAGCACCAGGTCTTTCTTGATGCGCCTTGCTGTGTAGACGCTCTTTGTGGATTTGCCGCAGATGAGAACCTCTACCTGCGGGCAAACCTTGTAAAGTTCCTCCGCTTCTTCCTCAATCAGGCTTATCAGATGGGAACCGGACTTGCTGTCCATAGCCCGGAACGCAGGAGAAACGTATGCCAGGGCAACGGTGCTGTCTGAACTCATCAGATGGAAATCCGTAAGGGTAAGCTTGCCCTTTTCCTTGTGGGCGGAACCGTCCGAGAGCTCTCCTCCGGCGGAGGCTAGATTTTTCATTGCCAGGCTGCGGAAGGCCAGAGGGTCTTTGCAGATAATGTCGTACCACATTCCGGAAGCGTCTTCTTCAAGAAGTTCTGCATTGGCCTGCATAAGGGAATCCAGGCTCTTGGCGTTCAGCAGGTTGTCAAGAGACGGGTAGCAGGTGCTGTCTAGGAAGCAAGGGGCGTTGTTCAGAATCAGGAAGGCTCCGTCCTCCAGCAGCGACGGGTCTATCCTGTTGAAGATATCTTGCATGTAGCCGTCCCTGTCGTGAGCCTTTATGGAATCGCAGAGCCTGTCGGAGGCGGAAACCAGAGTGTCCACCATATCCTGAGGGCTCATTGTAGTATCGGTGATACGGAGCTCCACGAATATCTTGTCCTTGACTCTCAGGCGGTCAAAGACATACCTGACACCGCTGTTTTCTTCCGTTGCCGGGAGGAGCTTGGTTATATCCTCCTCATAGTACATCCGGCTGGCCAGAAAAGCCAGCAGTATGAAACTGCCCAGGAGGGTTATGTAGAATACCGCGCGCCTCTTCCTGAAAAAGCGGTAGACGGCCAGGGCCAGACGGGTCATTTATTTTGCGCTGATTCTCTCGAAAAGGAAATCGTAGAGTTGGCTGAAAGTGGTAGCCTTCATCAGGTCCGTGCCCTTGATCTTGATATCGAAGGTTTCTTCTATCAGGGCTACGAGGTCTACCAGAGAGAGGCTGTCGAGATCCAGAGTCTTCTTGATGTCTGCATCAGGAGTGATGTCTTCCTTTTCTACCTCGAATTCTTCTGCCAGAATATCAATGGTTTTGGCAATCAGTTCTTCTTTTGTCATATTTCAGGTTTTTATTTGTTATCAAAGGTTCTTGACCACAAGCGTGGAGTTGGTTCCGCCAAATCCGAAGGAGTTGGAAAGGAAGGTGTCGAATACTCTCTCTATTCTCTTTGCCGGAATGTTCAGCTTGGCGGAGTCCTCGTCCGGTTCCTCGAAGTTTACGTTTGCCCCGATGAAACCGCCCTTCATCATCAGGATGGAGTAAATAACCTCGCTTGCTCCCGCCATCCACATTTCGTGGCCGGTCTGGCTCTTGGTGCTGGTGACTGGCGGCATAACGTCTCCGAATACCTGGTAGATGGCCTTGGCCTCGTTCTGGTCTCCAACCATTGTACTGGTGGCGTGGGCGTTTATGTAGCCGATCTGGGCAGGAGTGAGGCCGGAATGCGCGAGTGCCATCTTCAGGCTCCTGGCCGGGCCGTCAACGTTTGGCACGGAGATGTGGTCTCCGTTGGAAGAGAAGCCGTAGCCAAGTACCTCGGCGATGATAGGGGCGCCTCTCTTTACAGCGCTCTCGTAGTCTTCCAGAATGACGGTGGCCGCACCGCCGGAAGGAACAAGTCCGTCTCTGTGGCGGTCGAACGGGCGGGATGCCTTCTCAGGCTCGCTCTCCCTCTTGGAGAAGGCTCCGATGCCGTCGAAACTGCATACTGAGAATGGATTCACTTCCTGCGCTCCGCCGCAAATCACCATATCCTGAAGCCCGTTCTGGATGAGCATGCTTCCCCAGCCGATGGAGTGGCTTCCGCTGGCGCAGGCGCCGCTTACGGTAAGGTTTATTCCTTTGAGCTTGAATATGCAGGAGAGGTTCATCGTGACGGTGGAGTTCATGCTCTTGAAGATTCCGCCGCTTCCGATCAGGGAGGTGTCTCCCTTCTGCCTCATGGAATCCACGCTTGCCACTACCGGCTCGGCGCTGGAGTCGTTTCCGTAGAGAATGCCCACCTCGTGGCTGTCCAGATATTCCTGGTCTATGCGGGCGTCTCTGAGAGCATCGGCCGTGGCGCAATATGCGTACATTGCCTGTTCCGGCATATAGACTCTCTGGTTACGGCTGAGGATTCCCTTGAGATTCGGGATTTCCACATGCCCGGTCAAGGCGGAAAGGAATCCCATTTCCTTTCTGACGGGATCAAACACGATACCGCTTTTACCGTAGTAGAGGGAGTCCCTGACCTCGTCCAAAGTCTTTCCGAGGCAGGAGTATATTCCCATTCCTGTTATTACAACTCTTCTTTTCATATCTTGAACAAAGACCACAGCCGGTCTTCCAATTTTTCGCTCTCTTTCCTTAAAGCGCGCAAGTTAGCAATTTTTGATTTCTTATAAAACCCCAGAAGCCTCAAATCCTGTTTTACGGATGCCCACCATTCCGTATAGTACCAGCACAGCAGAGCCAGCATCGGCATCAGAAGAACGTAGAGGAC
The DNA here is from genome assembly GCA_017548505.1 of Bacteroidales bacterium. Classification (GTDB taxonomy): domain Bacteria; phylum Bacteroidota; class Bacteroidia; order Bacteroidales; family UBA932; genus Egerieousia. The sequence continues at coordinate 19,567 of JAFYZX010000011.1, forward strand.
AGCCATATAGATGGTCAGAAGACACCACACGGCCACAAAGGAAATCAAGGTGAACAACGGTATGGCTATCACGGCGTTAATTCCAAGAAGGAAAGAGGATGAAAGCATCTTGTCTCCCACTCTTTTAGTAAGGCGCTTCGGGATGTGGTACAGAAGGAAATTCGGCCACAGGGAGAATATCCACAGCGGGAACAGGATCACCATTCCCACGATCTTCAATATCGTTGAAGTCCAGGATGGTTTCTTGCTCAGCGATTCGAACCTCAGCCGGCTTTCTTCAAGTCCCTTCAGCAAATTCTCCGCCTGGCTGTAAACGGACTTTTTCGTTTCTTCTTCCAGATCGTCCAGAGATGCCACAAATTCTTTTTCCGCAGCGAGTTTTTCCGGAAGCCTCCTGTACGGTTTCTTGCGGATGAAGGCAAAGGACTTGCCGTAGTTTGTCCTGAGGAAATCGATGGCCGGGTAGTTGTCCAGATCCTGTATATCCAGCATCATGGAGGAGATGGCCTTGCGGACAACCTGGTTGACTTCCCTCATCGCGGTCCTCGGCTTTTCCCTGTAGAGTTCATAGTATGGCTTCAGCGATACCGGATCCGAAAACATCACGCACATCTCCCGCCTCATTCCAAAGTAGTTGGAATAGTGGTTGGCTACGGGGAGAATGAAGATTTCCTTTTCAAACCCGGTCTGTTCCGCAGCCTTGAAGGCCATTGTGGTGTAACCCATGGTAAAGTGTCCCAGGAATCTCTTGTCCTGATGGCCGGCCTCGGGGAATATCATCACGCTCTGCCCGTTCTTGAGAAGATGGTAGCTTTCGTCAAAGGAGGCGCTGTTTTTTCCCACATCCTCCATTCCCTCGTGCTCCATTCTGAATGCCGGCATCAGGCCCAGGAACCTAAGATACTTTTCCAGAACCTTGCTAACTGCAAAGATGTCCGCCCTCGCCCAGAAGAAAGGCCTTCTTCCCGGCCCCTTGAAGGCCAACATTACTGCAATCGCGTCCACCAGGCAGTTCTGATGGTTGGATGCAATTACCTGGGGATTGCCGTCTGGAAGAATTTTATCATCTCCGATCTTGTAAACCCTCCTGTATAGAAAATGGTTGAATAGGAGGCGTATGAACTCCTTGAAGCCCATATAGTAAAGCCCTCCCTTAAAAGTTTTCCGCAATTCCATCAGCCGGTGGTTTTATTCCTGGTTGATCCAGTCTTCAATGTCAAACGGAGTCTTGTCGCCGAGGAAAAGGTTCAGCACACGGTTGGCGATTTCGTGGCCCGCTCCGCTGTTGGCAAAATAGACGAGAGTCTTCTTCTGTGCCGGCAGTATAATGAACAGCGCCTTGGTGTTGCCGTTGTCTCCCCAGTGCCAGAGCACCCTGCCGTAATGAGGGTTTTCCTCGATGCCGATTCCAAGGCCCCAGAAGATTGTCTTCTTCTCGTCAATCGGCCTTACCTTTGGAGGGAACTGGGTTGCCGGCCCGCTGCACGGGGTTATCATCAGGGCATGGCTCTCGGCACTTAAACCAGTTCCGTTCATTATTGCCTTAAGGAATTTTGTATAGTCTATAGCGTTGGTTCTAAGAGTGTAGGCAACATTCTGACGAGGAAACTGCCTTACACCCTGGCTTTCTCCGTTGCGCCTTACGGAGGCTGTGGTTATGCCCTCGAATTCCGGAATCCACTCGTAGGAAGAGAGCGGCATGTCCAGAGGTTCAAACACATATTCCTTTGCGATGGACTGGATATCCTTTCCCTTGATTGCCTCCACTGCTCTCTGCAGGAAGGCATATCCCTCTCCGGAATATCCGAAGATGGAATCCACCGGGAACGTGAACTTGATAGGGGCGGTTGGCCACTCGTCCGAAGACGGGCTGGCGGCCCAGTCGTCAATACCGCTTCTATGCATAAGTATCAGCCTTGCCGTCAGTTCCTTTGCCTGCTCCTTGTCCACAAACCTGTCGATATCCGTGTATTCATACAGTGGCCGGTCTATGTCTATCTCTCCCTTGTCGTACATCTTCAGCACAACGTAGGCAAATACCACTTTGCTCAGCGATGCCGCCTGGAACACGGCCTCCTTCTCATAGTCTGGCTTTCCGGTCTCCCTGTAGCTGAAACCGGTGGAGTCCATTGCAACCGGCTCTTCCGTTGACCAAGGAGTCACTCCCACCTGGCAGTAAACGCTGTCTTTGGGTGCGGTGTACTTTACCTGAATCATCGGGATGTTGTGCTCCCTTATCATCGCAAGAAGAGAGTCTTCAAACATTGCCTGTCTCTGTTCCATGGCTTTTTCCTTATTGTTGCAGCCGGCAAGACGGATGGAAATAGCCACAACCGCCAGAACCAGACCGGCTCCGCATAAAATTTTGTTCAGTTTGCTGTTCATATCGCCGAGTACTTTACACTAACCTACAAATTTAGTCAAAATGGCCTAAAATAGTTATCTTTGTTCTTACTAATACTATCGCGATGAAAAAGATACTGATTGCTCTTGCGCTTGTTCTTGTTTGCGGCAGCGCTTTCTCCCAGTTCAAGGGAAAACACATGTGGATGACCGGAGACCTCGTCTTTATTATGAACGGCTCTGAAGACAACCTGACATTTATGGGCGGTTCTTGCCACGAGGGTGGTTACCGTTTTGGCCTCAAGCCAACAGAAACGGCTGGGATATATACTCTTACGAGCCTTGATGAAGACAGTGACTATGCCTCTATAGGCAAGGCCGGGGACATTGTCAAATATGTCTATGACACAAAGAATGCATGGCATTTCCTGGAGGTTTTCCACAATGGCCTGCTTTCGGAGATAGTGTTCCGCTATGATGACGACGATAACCTGTACGATAAAATGATATTTGACCAGATGGCGCAGATGAACGGGGAATATGTGGACGAAAAAGGTCAGAAGTATCTTTTTGACTACGGCGACTGCATTCTCGGAAACCTTGTTCCAACCAAGACCTCCTTCAAATTCGGTGAGGAATACGACACTCCTTCAAATATAATAGTCGTAGGCAATAACAGTTTCTTCTACGATATAACCCTCTCTGGCATGGAGTTGTACAATGCCTCTTACGACGAGAGTAATGATTACTGGAGTAAAGGTTCCCTTTACGCCCGCCTCAAATTCATAGACAAGGGAGAGGGACGTTTCCCATGGACTAGCATGATGCTGATAAACAGGTCTATGGTAAGGGGCTTTGACAAGAAGACCCTCCGCATTATGCGCAACGAGATCCTTGCCAGAAAAGGCTACAGTTTCACCTCTAAAGACCTGAAAGATTACTTCTCTTCCAAGGACTGGTACAAGCCTGTAGAAGACAACAGCACCATTAATCTTTCCCTTGGAGAGCAGGCTGCAGTTGAACTTATAAAGAGCGAAGAGACCACACCGGACAGCGAGCGCTACTAAAAGAAAACTTGCAGAATTGAAACTATTTCATATCTTTGCAGTCCCAATCGGGTAACGGGAGATTCGTCTAACGGTTAGGACAAGGGATTCTCATTCCCTAAATAGGAGTTCGATTCTCCTATCTCCTACAAGAAAAGAACAGGTTGTTGCCTGTTCTTTTTTTGTCTAGTTTGAGTCTGTATTAAACTATGAGGGAAATAGCACACATCAATTTGTTGTAAAAGACTTTGAATAAATTTCTCCACTTCTTGCACCGCGACTATTACAAAATGTGGCAAATAAAACATATTCGGTTTTTGATTTCAACCCGTTTAAATCAAAACTGTTGTTTCCAGATAAAAGAGATGAACTAAGAGTCCCTTCTGTTATATCGTCATTTATGTAAGCATCACATACATATCCTCCACCATATTTGTCCCAATCAGATTTATATGCTAATCCGACATAATATGTGTTAGATGAATTAGTGGATATTTGTACAGTACATACTGATGTCGTAATTTTTGTAAATGATATTGATAATGTATTTGTTTGTACAGGAGTTCCAAATACCGGACGAATAGGGAGACCCCTACACCTGTCATAATAATCGTAAAAAGAACCATCGTATATCACCCAGGATTGCCAGGGAATAGTCTCCTTAAGTGAGGATGTTTGGTAGCAAAACCAAGTTCCAACGCTACTAAGACCAGATGCTAGCCAATAACCGGACGATGGAAGAAATATACTATTTCCGTTTTTTCTGGAAACAAATAAATAACCTTTTTTTAGATTGTAAGTAGTCTCTGTCTTGTCGCAGTTCTCTAGCAATTCATTCCACTCGTTATACGTAGGTATGCGCCATTGGCCGCCAAGCTTGACTTGAGCGGCATCGTCTTCGGGTAAAAGCACCACCCTGTTGTCAACAGAACCATAAGAACTGTTATTGTTGTACTTAGTTAAGGTGCTGGAAGAACCGTTACACCACTTGTATGTAGCCCAATTGTAGTTTGTCTTGGTCTGCGTCTCGCCCCAGGCGTAATAATCGCCGTATCCTTCAATCGCAGTGGCACCAAGATTAGCATTCGCCCATTTCACAGACAACCCCAAATCCACAGCGTCGACAGTAAATGGTTTCTTGACTGCTATTATGCAGACTGCACTTTTTCCACCACAAGAGGCTGTAATGTTTGCCAAACCTTCTGCCGTTGCCGTTACAAGTCCTGTAGGCGTTACTGATGCGACTGTTGAGTTAGACGAATTCCAAGTTACAGTCTTGTCTGTGGCATTGGAAGGACTCACAGAGGCTATTAATTGAAGAGTATTGCCTATAACAAGTTCTTCCGATGTCTTTGAAAGAGTAACAGAAGAAACCGGTACAACAGAAGAAACCGGTACAACAGATGGAGTTATTGGACCGTCTGGCTTGTCTTCACCTCCGCCTCCACAAGAATAGACAATAGAAGCGATTGAGATTACTGCCAATATTTTAAAATCTTTCAAATAGTGCGCTAACAAAACCAACATAGAATAGTTACATTTCGAGAGTTTCCGGAAGTATGCCATTATTATCCACTTTAAAACCTTTAGGAGCAAACTGTGGCAGGTCGTAATTCAGTTGCTGTACCTGTTCTGGCCAAGCCATCAGTTTATAAACGGCAGTTCCATCTTCTTTAATTTCACTGCAATCATAAGAATAGAACCCCTGCCTTGCATAAACAAGAAAATGAGCTGATATCTGATTATCTTCTAGTTGGAGATCAAACTCATTATATCCTTGGAACTGTGATATTTTCTGATATTCTTCAATGACTGTGTAATGTTTATTCCGCAACGATCTAATGTATGAAGTGTTTGTTGAAGTGGCAACTGGTGCCGCTCCGCCTTCATTTCTTTCAATTTCTTCCTGCAAGGTACGGTTGCGCAAAATATCATTCAGAGCGTCAGGAATTTTGCTGCCTGCAGTAAGGATGTGGATTGGATACTGCCCACATGCAAAGAACACATCAATGCAATGTGTCTCCATATATTTAATAGAATACTTATCCATATTTATAATTATCTAAGTTGAGGGAATACACACCTGCAAGTCACGCAATATTCCTTGGCAACCTGGTAACGAGCATCCAACGCAATACTAAACAGCAAATCGGGAATAGCTATTGTAGAGGATGACCCCTTCTTTATTTGGTTCAATACACTATTGGCAGCATGTGGCTCTGCACACCTTCCTGCATTAAAAGAGTCCCGACCTTTTAGATGGAGCAATGCCTTAATAGTGCCATTTGGTTTTGAGCCTAGGGGGATAGAGCCTATTTTCTTGCCACTATTATCTACAATATTATCATACGCATCGGCTAGGACTCTATGAGGAATTTTCAATGCAGAGCAATTCCTGCCATTATCTGCGATGAAAGGTTTTATCTTCAAAGCACAGGAGCAGACAGTCAATGGCAAATCCCATGAATCCGTCTTTGTCGACTTCTTTTCGGCATCTGTATGCGGCTTTAACCGGAATTTATGGACCCGCTTTCCTTGAAGCCCCTGATAAACTTTCACCATATTGTTGAGCTCTGTGATAGAGTAAGGAGTCGTCCTGTTTTTCATGATGTCATAAAGTTTTTTTGTTTCTTATACAATTATTTACCAACTCTAAAGCGTTGGGAATATTAGGACAGAATAATAACGCAGTGCGCCGTATCGACGCGCTGCGTTATTTCTATTCAAGGACGAGACGAACGGATAAATAGTAGGTGTTGTAGTCAGTCGTACTCTCTTGAAGAATAGCATAAAATTCAGTGATATTACCAGGGACAGAGACCCAATTACCATACGTTTCAGAAGTCCTACATTCTAAATAGAATGGTTTCTTTGTTTCAGTGCTTTCAGAAGAAGAATGATAACAACCATACTCTCCACCATATTCCCAATAACCAGCCTGCCTGCGACCATCTGCCGGTAAAATGACAAAGCCCTTTTCTATATAGGTGTCCAAATTTTGTATTATACACCAACCATTCGCTTGAGACGGTTGATGTAAACCTGAAACATCTGATGCCGTAGCATCGTCAGGTGGTATTAAATACACATGTCCACGCCATTGTTCGCCTTGATATATTATTGGATAATAACGTTTTACGTTGGTGCTTTTCATAGTACGACTACTTAAAAGATATGTCCATTCTGATTGAGTTAAAACTCTCCAGCCTGAAACTCCACCAACGGTGAATAAACGTGGAACTCCATTACCTTCTGCAACCTCAGACCAGCTGAAGTATGAGCGTGGTGTCGCAGTAATTGATTTATTATATCCTCGTCCCCCTATAGCATCGTAGGTGGTTCCACCGGTTATACTAGTAGTCCAGTGAATATAGGGGAATATAATTGTCTCAAACGTATACTCAGAGTCACTCCACTTAACGAGGTTGCCAGGTGAGAATTTAACCTGTTTGTCTGTAGAAACACTGAACAATGCAGGGGCTTTGACTTCTACAGCACAGGTAGCTGACTTGTCACCCGCCTTGGCTGTGATTATCGCATTACCGGTCTTCATTGCCGTAACAACACCTTTGCTTACAGTGGCGACAGAGGCATCGCTAGAGCTCCAGGTGATTGTCTTGTCAGTTGCGTCATCTGGTTTTACCGTAGCGGTAAGTGTCATCGTCCCGAATACCCTCAGCGATGCGCTGGTCTTGTTAAGTGTCACAGAGCTGACTGGTGTGGCCTGAACGTCAATAGCACAAGTAGCTGACTTGTCGCCTGCCTTTGCTGTGATTGTGGCAGTGCCAACCTTGTTTGCAGTTACCACTCCGTTAGTTACCGTTGCTATACTAGCATCACTGGTACTCCATGTTACGGTCTTGTCCGTGGCGTTGTCTGGTTTGACAGTAGCAGTCAGGGTTACAGTTTCTCCTACCTTCAGCGATGAGGATGTCTGACTCAGTGAGATGGATGTGACAGGGGTTGTTACAACGGTAATAGCACAAGTAGCTAACTTGTCGCCTGCCTTTGCTGTGATCGTGGCAGTGCCAACCTTGTTTGCAGTTACCACTCCGTTAGTCACCGTTGCTATACTAGCATCACTGGTACTCCATGTCACGGTCTTGTCCGTGGCGTTGTCTGGTTTGACAGTAGCAGTCAGGGTTACAGTTTCTCCTGCTTCTAGCGATGCACTTGTTTTATCTAGGGCGATTGAGGTCACTATGATCGGTGAGATAACTGTTATATCGCAAGTTGCAGTAAAGCCTCCAAATACCGTTTTGGCTGTAATAACTGCATTACCGATAGAAACTGCAGTGACCATACCGTCATAGTCTACGGTAGCAATAGATGTGTCTGAAGAACTCCATTGAACGTCCTTGTTAACGGACCCTGTTTTGGCGGATACGGTAGCAACAATACTAATACTGTCACCTCTTGGGACAGATTCCAAAGATTTGTCTAAAGAAATACCGATTACACCGGATGTAGGGTCATCAGAATAAACGGGCCTCACAGCAAATCCATAATGACGACCAGCCTGACCGTTTAACTTTGTACTTGAATTATAAGTTAATCGTTTACCCTGTGTGGGTCCGTCAACTTTGAGGGTAGATGACCAATAATAACCACTGCTTGCGTAAGCTTTTAAAGTGGATCCGTCTTTGTATCCAGTTATAGGAAGGAAAATGCTGTTACCGTTAGTGCCGGTAATTCTATATCCTTTTACTCCATTTTGCGTAACCCAGGACCAAGTACAATTGTTAAATAATTCATCGTATTCAGCATTTGTTGGCATTCGCCAATTGTCGCCCCAGCAAACATGAGCAATGTCATCTTCTGCTTCAAGATGTATTTTATTATCAACGGAACCCTTTGAAGATAATGTACAATACTTGGTTATTGTTGTATTTGAGCCGTTACAATATTTGTAAGAAGACCAGTCATATACCGACTTAGATTCGGTTTCGCCCCATGAGTAATAATCACCTGCCTCCTCCGGATTCTCCGCGCCAATGTTGCAGGTGCCCCATTTTACAGAAAGGCCCAAATCAACATAATCATCAGATCCTGTACCAACATAATTTCTTACTGGCATCTTGAGGATGTTCGAGCGTGTGATGGTCTGAGGCTTTGTGGTAGATATCTTCATTTGCTTATTCTCTTTGTCCGTTACGACAACAGTAAAGCCACTGGACATGGTTATTGGAGGCAAAGCTATGATGAATGAAGTTGCGGTATTTGTGTTGAGTGTGACACCGGCATCACAATTCAAGGTAATGGTTTTGGCAGCGGCATCCGTCAGGCTGACAGAAGGCATACTTTCAGTAGAAACCGACACTTCGGCATCGCCGCAAAGAATCTCATTGCTATTGCCTGTGACACTGATAGAAGTGATTGTTGCTGTTCCCTTAAGCTGGAGATTAAGACCACCGAGAATATTCTTGAAATGAATGTTCATATCTGAAGTGGAACTTGTTACTGCAGCCATCGGGAAGGCTCCATTTCCGAAACTATTTTCTGAATAATTTTGAGTTGCAGGAAGAACAATATTACTGATGGTATAAGAAGCCCCACTTTTCGCTATTGAAGCAGTAGAACTATATGGATAGAAAGCCACATTGTTGTTTATAGAGGTTCCAGTAGCTGTGTTAGAGTTCGTAACCATATACAAAGAGGCGGATGTTTTTCCATCAGAGGCATCTGTTACTTGATACTGCTCGTTGATATTGATTCCGGCAAATATGCTAACCTTGTCTCCTTGCTTCCATAACACATTTCCATTAGCATTAAGAGATGTTTTTGTTTCCCCAGAATGATTTTCAAGGGTGGCTGTGAAAATCTTTGCTTCTGGCACATTTTCATCTTTAACCTGACAACTGCAGACTAAAAGGACAGCCAAAAGACTATATACTAAACTCTTTTTCATAATAAAGTCATTTTTACCATTCACCATCCGTTCCATCTACATTCTCTGTGTCACCATCACCCGTGACTGTAATTGTACATACCGCCGTTTTGCCTCCGGCTTCTGCAGTAATTGTAGCAGTTCCGACCTTCTTCGCAGTCACAACGCCGTTGCTTACAGAGGCTACATTCGCATCGCTTGTGCTCCATGTAACGGTCTTGTCCGTAGCATCGTCCGGTTTCACCGTAGCGGTAAGGGTTACCGTTTCGTTGACCTTAAGCGTTGCGCTTGTCCTGTTCAGTGTGACGGAAGTGACAGGTGTTGCTGCAACGGTGATGGCACAGGTTGCAGACTTGTCTCCCGCCTTGGCAGTGACTGTAGCCGTTCCAACTTTCTTGGCAGTGACAACGCCGTTGCTTACAGAGGCTACGCTCGCATCGCTTGTGCTCCATGTTACGGTCTTGTCAGTGGCATTGTCAGGCTTCACCGTAGCGGTAAGGGTTACCGTTTCGTTGACCTTAAGCGTTGCGCTTGTCCTGTTCAGTGTGACGGAAGTGACAGGTGTTGCTGCAACGGTGACGGCACAGGTTGCAGACTTGTCTCCCGCCTTGGCAGTGATTGTAGCCGTTCCAACTTTCTTGGCAGTGACAACACCGTTGCTTACAGAGGCTACACTCGCATCGCTTGTGCTCCATGTTACGGTCTTGTCTGTTGCATTATCCGGTTTCACCGTAGCGGTAAGGGTTACCGTTTCGTTGACCTTAAGCGTTGCGCTTGTCCTGTTCAGCGTGACGGAAGTGACAGGCGTTGCTGCAACGGTGACGGCACAGGTTGCAGACTTGTCTCCCGCCTTGGCAGTGATTGTAGCCGTTCCAACTTTCTTGGCAGTGACAACACCGTTGCTTACAGAGGCTACGCTCGCATCGCTTGTGCTCCATGTTACGGTCTTGTCTGTTGCATTATCTGGTTTCACCGTAGCGGTAAGGGTTACCGTTTCGTTGACCTTAAGCGTTGCGCTGGTCCTGTTCAGCGTGACGGAAGTGACTGGTGTTGCTGCAACGGTGACGGCACAGGTTGCAGACTTATCACCAGCCTTTGCCGTGATTGTGGCCGTGCCAATCTTCTTCGCCGTAACCATGCCGTTGCTTACCGTCGCAACTGAACCGTTGGAGGTTGACCACGTCACCGTCTTATCCGCTGCATTATCCGGAGAAACCGTTGCGGTGAGAGTAACCGTTTCATCTACACCCAACGTTGCAGATGTTTGACTAAGTGAAATAGATTTAACCTTTACGACAACCGTTACCTTACAAGAAGCTGTTTTTCCTCCACTGCTTGCAGTTACGGATGCTACGCCATTGTTTATTCCTGTAACCTTACCGTTGTTGTCTACTGTGGCGATATCTGTTTTGGATGAAGCCCAGGTAACCGTCTTGTCCGTAGCGTTGTCCGGCTTTACGGTTGCTTTAAGCGTATATGACTCCTCTGCATCAAGAGTTATCTCCGATTTATCCAATTCTACAGAAGTTACCGCAACAGCAGGCTTTTTTACTGTTATTTTGCAAGTTGCGCTTTTTCCGCCACAAGATGCGGTAATGTTTGATGAGCCTTCTGCCTTGGCTGTTACAAGTCCTGTCGGAGATACAGAGGCAACTGTTGTATTGGAAGAACTCCAGGTTACATTCTTTTCTGTTGCATTTGAAGGACTAATGGTTGCTGCCAGTTGAAGAGTGTTCCCAATAACAAGTTCTTCTGATGTTTTTGAAAGGGTAACGGAAGAAACCGCTACGTTTGCCGGTGGGGTGTAAGTTCCAGAACTTGGCTTATCTCCACCTCCGCCTCCACAAGAATAGATGATAGAGGCAAGCGAAATAACCGCTAATAATTTGAGAGTTTTCATATTCTGATGATCAATCATTCCGAATATCGTTCAAAAATGGGGCAAGTCGTCTGATAGTTTTTGAAGCTGATAGATTCCAAACTCAGCGCATTATTAATAAGAAAGGCAGGAATCTTGCCTACCTTAAGAGAGCCTCTGGACGGGGCTAACACCAATAGACATTCCTGCCTATATGTTCAAAACCACGAATGGCTTTGAGACATATCAAACCGGATTATCCATCTGGTGTAAAAAAATTGTCCAGATTTTCTCTTAAAGATGGAACTACCTTTCTGCTCTGGGCATTACTCTTCCCATGAGCATAGCAAATATAGTAAAAAAAAAGTTACTATGCACTTGAAAATGAAAAACTGCCACGACCTCGGGTTTGGGGTTGCGGCAGTTATTTGTATGTAAGAATATTATTAGAACGACTTCAGGTCAAAACCCATGAGGGTTGTCTGATCTAGTTCATCAACATTGGCTCCTTCTAGAGCCGGGGTAGGCTCCTTGAGTGTAAAAAAGTTGCACTTCTTGTAGAAATCAACGGCGGAAGGGATTGCATCGACAGTGATGAATCGGCATCCGGCCTGCTTATTCATGAGGTACATAGCCTCGACAAAACGGATAATGTGCGTTCCGATGCCGTGCATGCTATGATGTTTATTGACTGCAAGGCGGCCAATTTTCAAAGCAGGATAAGATGAACGTCTCTTGGAATTTGGAATTTTGCGTGATACGCGGTTCCAATTGGTGGAATTGACAAATTCCCTCTCCAACTTATCATGCAGTAGGCTGAAGTATGCTAGGATGTCGTGAGTTTGATTATCTTCCACCACATATGTAGCAGCAAGCAGTTGCTTATCGTAGGATGTGGCGTTGGGAATATCTCCAGTGGTTTCAAGTAAAAAGCCGTTTAGGTCTGCAACACCACAGTCGAACGGCTTTAGGACATCTGAATCGGGTTTGAACTTACGGAACGAGTAGCTCATGGCGCACAACACTTTTTTACATCGTCGTACGCTTTCATAATTTCCTTTCGCTCCTCATCAGTCAGAGGAACGACATTGTGGGCGGCCATTTCCAGGCGCTCCGCGTCATCGTCATAGAGGACGGGCGTTTCTTTAATCGGTTTTGCCATAATTCGTTTCTCCTTTTTATTTCGTGTTCCCAGTCTATAAATGCTGGGAACTGTGCAAATGTATCATTTTTATTTCATAACGCTGCAACAATCATACAAATTTGCTGAAAAACGGGAGGTTACTTCTCCTTAGGACTGTTTCTATTCGGGTTTCCGGTAGAGTTGCAGTGTGGTTGTTTCTTTCTTGCCGTTTGGGGCGGTTATTTCTTCTGACCACATCATTGTGCTGGCGCTCCTGTCAAGGGAGACAGCGCATACGTCCTTGAAAGTCTGATGCCTCATACCATCCAGGATATAGTTCTTCATCATTTCCTTCTTGATTTCCAGGCTGTCTTTCAGGCGTTCCAGTGAGGCCTGAGGGAAGTTGCTGACGTCCATGTCAAAAGAGAGCAGTTCTACTGTCTTGGCATCAAAGTCTATAATCAGGGAGTCTCCCTTTAGAGACCACCGTCCTTTCATGAAGATGGTCAATGGGGTGACCACAAATATCTCTTTCTGCTCTTCCGGGAGCACGATCTGGAACGTTCCATCCATCTTGAAAGTTTTCTCCACGGTACTGTCTCCATGGAAGACAAACGTTTGCAGGTTGTTGGCAAGGCCGGCTTCCCATGTACCCGCTATCAAATCTGCGGAAATCCGGTTGGAAACATTATCGGAATTCATTTTTAGATATGTTTCAATCTCCTTGTCCGTGATGTTCATCAGCAGTTTGTTCTCCCGGTTAAGCAATTCCAGATTGTTGGCAGCCTGTATATAGGCGTTCCTTCTGGAAAAGTAGCGTTTGATATAGAGAGTTGTAGGGCCTTGTGCAAAAACCTGCTTCATCATCATCCGCTTGGCATCCGGGTGTGGAATACCGTTATAATCTATTGCGGCTGGAGGTAGCTTCTGAAGGAAGTCCTCGTAAACGTCCTTACTGATTGGACGGTGGAACATAGGAGCTTCCTCCATCACTTTTATCAGTGAGCGGCGCGTATAGTAGCATGTCTGGATATTATCGTAGAACTTGTTGTTCCCAAGATTCATACGGGCGTCTATGCCGCTGTTGAAGGCATTCTCCTTTGTGTCTGCTGTCCAGCTCTTCACCTCCATAGGATCATCATACAGGTATTTGAACGCCATATCAAGCGTATCTATCGGCAGGGAGTCTATCAGTTCCTGGTGGGTGGCCACATACATTGTAACGTTGAATAGGCTGTCTTCCAGCCGCATATCTTCCTTGAGACTTTGGGAAATCTCATCGATGTCGCACACGGCCATAATTGCCGTCTGGTGTTGGGCTTCCCGCTGCTTGCTGCTGTCCACAAGGCGGTTGACTCCAAAAGTCAGCCCCACTCCGATAGATGTACCGAGTATGCTGATAAGCAACTGTCTTATCCAGGAGTAACCTGTTGGGTACTTTTTGTTTTCCATTCTTATTCTGCGCTGGCGTCTTCGAAGACTTTGCGGATATATTCGAGAATTTCTACCAGGGCATCACGGTGATCCGGGTCTATGCCCGTGCCGGAAGAGAAGATTTCCTTGGAACCGAAGTTCATTGAGAGATACCAGCTCCACACGTCGTTTGCGTCCAGAAGAACGCTGATAGGGGCGTACTGCTTTGCAATGTCATAAAGCTGGCCGTCCTTAATCATCTTGTCCACTGTGTCGAAAATGGAATCGTCAACAACCGCCTTCTCGGTATCGTCGTACGATATTTCTGCCTTTCCGTCATCGTTTCTTGCCATCCTTACTTTTCTTGTGCTGCCGTAGCTGTCTTTGATGAACCATGTGAAACTTGTCAGCTTTTCCTCAGGCATATTGTTGTGTACCATATTGCGGTAGCTTTCAGCGGCGTCGTGGACCTTGAGGGCCCTGGCTTTCAGGGTCTCGGCTTTGGTAAAGCATTCCGCCGCCTTCTCCAGGTCCGTGAAATACTTCTCCAGTTTCTTGATCTGCTTAGTAGGGTTGGTCTCGTTCTTTATGATATCGCTGCGGACTTTCAGAATCTCGTCCAGGCGGGCGATTTCCTTTTCTGTTTGCTCAGCGATGAACTTAAGGTCGTTCTTGTTGAACTTTGCCATTTCTTCCGTGATGCTGGAAACCCACTCGTCCGTAGTGATGTAGATAATCTCTGTTCCTACGGTTCCTTTCTGGTTTATTTCAGCAATCACTTCCTTGTTCTGGGCCAGAAGTGAACTTCCGAGCAATGTTGCCATTGCCATAATTATCAGCCTTTTCATACTAAAATCGTTTTTGATTTACACAAAGATATAAAAAGATAGAATAAATCCCTATCTTTACAATCAAACACATAATACTTAGTATATGAAACGTCTTGCTTTTATTGCTTTGGCTGCTATCCTGATAGCGGTATTTGTCATAGCTACAGCCTCAACCGGCGGAACCAAGTATTCCTTTACCTTTGATTCCTTTCCGGAAAATGTGGAGGATATGGAGAGTATGGATGTAGACCGTACAGATCCGTATGAGGTTGCGGCCATGACCGTTGCTGCTCTTACTCGCTTTGAGACCAGCGAAGGGGACTGTTTTGCAATGCTTAACTGGCTCAAGGGCCCGGATCCTCTCACCGGTCTGGAAAAGACACAGCTCAGAGACCGCCTCAGAGGCAAGGGCTACAAAGTGATGTCTTTCTTCAAGGGCGCTACCCCTGAAAATGGCTACACTCCAGTCCAGCCTTATAAGGTGTCTGTTTCTTCCAACTCAGGCTCATTCCAGGAGAGTGGCTGGTGCCGCCTCTATCTGAAATCCGGCGGTGCGGATTCCGCCCGTCCAATCAAGCTTAGGCAGAAAAAGAGCACAAAAGAATGGTACCTCAACGAAATCCTTTTCCTCGCCGATATCCGCAAGCCGGTTGAGGAAGACCCTTGGAACTAAAAAACATTGCCCTAAACGAAGAAAGGCGGCCTCCGGAATGGAGAGCCGCCTTTTCTTCATATAAGCTTTTACTCAGCGACTGGATTCTTAGAATGCCAATACTGCAAGAGAATAAGGGAAATTTGTTTTAGGTGCACTTTTAGCTTGTCCGTTGCTGCCTGTAGCATAGTATTGCCAATAATTATCAGCGCTATATTCTGTACTTGTAGTAATTGTTGGAGTAGAAGCAGATGTTAGATAACTGCCGGTTGCATTTATTACTGCGTTGTTCAAACGGCTGAATCCCAGAGTGTTGTTTGGCATCTCAGTCAAATTTGCAGAAGAATTGTTTACTGTCTTGACTATCAGATTCATCTGGTATGCGGAAGGAAGGAACCACCCGCTTGTGCCGGAAGAAGGTAGTGCTTTAGTGCATCCGCTTGTCACACTTGAGATATTGTTGTGAAGAGCATTGTAGAATGCAGGGAAGTTAGTTTCATTGTCCTTACCTGCAGACAGGGCAGAGCCTGATTCTTTTGCAGCTAAGGCGTCGGCAAAGTTTGTATAACGGTTTGTATTGTGGGTTCCTGAAGCTGAGGCCCACTGGCCGTTAACTACTCTTGTTGCTACGGCAAGGCCGTGGGTAAAACCAGCCTCGGCAGTTTCGCTTCCAAGATAAGTGATAACGGCGGAAACCAATGTACCTGCAGCCTGGGCATCGGTTTTGTTCTTGTAGAACTTTCCGTTAGCTCCGATAGCGTTTCCTATGGTTGCCATTTTTAAGGTTGGTCTGTAGAACATGCCTGTGCTAAGGTTCGCGGTACCTTTTGCAATATATGGCTTGCCGTCAGATGAAGTAGCTTCAAACCAGAGAGTGGCGGTTGTTGGAGGAAGTGTAACGTATAGGATGTTGGTCGGGGTGGCAGGGGTTACTGTAGTGACAATATTATCATTTACGTCTTTAATTATCAGAGAACTTACACTTAGATCGTTGGCTCCATCTGCATCTTTGATGGAGAATTTGCAGATAGCATGCTGGGTATCCATTGAAACCCCGCCGTTTAGAGAAGCAGTTGTGCCTTCTACAGCAAAGGTGCCGTATCCTACTCGTAAATCGCGTTCTGGGCTTAAGGTTCCATCCTGTTCGCTTGTGGCTGTAGGAATAATATTACCGCTGCTATTTACTAAGGAAGCAGGGTAAATAAGAGTAACAGATTGCTGGTCAATAACTCCATTCGGAAGTGTGGCTGTAATAGTTGCAGTTCCGCCGCTGCTGACTTCTGTTATTGTTGCAGTAGTTTTGACCATATCGTCTTCCAATATGTATACGAGAGCAATAGTTTCGTTCTCCCCCCATGTTGCCTGTAAGGTGCTTCCGTTGTCCGTAAGCGCTTTTGTTTTGGCCGGATTTACGGTTGCCTTGAAAGTTATGCCTTTAGTAGTCTCTGGAACAGTTTCGCTTTTTTCAGAGCAGCCCATCGCCAAAAGAGCAACGGCGGCAATAGCTAAAAATATCTTTGCTTTCATTTCGATGTTCTTTTAGAGTTTAACAATAGTTCTTTAAAATGTAAAACCATCTCCTCCATCGTTATAATCATCTGGGTCGGGCACTGAATTAGGGACTGGACTTTGACAGATAATGTTTTCTGTTTGCACCCGGAAGACTTTTGTTACCGGTTGCGTGTAGTTTAACAAGATTTTTTTCATAATAGAAACGTTTTTATTGAGTAAATACAAATAGTCTTAACCTTGTATTTCCCAGAGTTATGAAAAAAATCTGTTTCAGGCAATTATGTGGTTACAGGAAGGCGAAGGCCTTGGAGACGGCCAGGGCTACAATCCAGGCGAGGATGAGGGTGTAGCAGACGGTGAAGATGGCCCATTTCCAGCTGCCGGTTTCTGTTTTGATGGCTCCGATAGTTGCGATGCAAGGGAAGTAGATAAGGGTGAAAGCCATGAAGGCAAGGGCGATGGCCGGCGTGAGTACATTGCCTATAATTAGTTGTCCGTCAACCGTGTAGAGCATGTTCATGGTGCTGACCACGATTTCCTTGGCGGCCATTCCGGAAAGGAGCGAAACGCTCTCCTGCCAGTGGAAGCCCAGTGGGGCGAGGACAGGACTGATGAAGTTTCCGATGGCGGCAAGATATGAGTGCTCAAGCCTTGCGGCAGGGTCAGGATCTCCGGTAGGGAAGTAACTCATCGCCCAGACTATGAGTGTTCCGATAAGGATGACGGTAGCAATCTTGTGCAGGTATTGCTTGCCCTTGTCCCATGTGTCTCTTAGCAGGGACTTTAGGGTTGGTATCCTGTAAGGCGGAAGCTCCATTACGAAAGGTGTCTCGTCCGAGTTGAAGAGAACTTTGCTGAAAAGCTTGGCCATAAGGCCTGCAAGCAGCACTCCTCCCAGATAAATGCAGAAGATGACCAGGCCTGCGCTCTTAGGGAAGAAAACTCCGGCCAAAAGCAGATAGATAGGAAGCCTGGCGTTGCAGCTCATAAGAGGGTTGATGAGGATGGTAATCATCCTGGCGTTGCGGTTCTCGATGGTCCTTGTGGCCATTACCGCCGGAACGTTGCATCCGAAACCCATCATAAGCGGTATGAAGCTTCTGCCGTGAAGGCCGATAAGGTGCATCAGCCTGTCCATTATGAAGGCGGCTCTGGCCATGTAGCCGCTGGCCTCCATCAGCGATATGAAGAAGAACAGTATCAGGATGTTAGGCAGGAAAACCAGCACACCTCCCACTCCAGTTATAATACCGTCCACAATCAGGGCCTTGAACCACCCGTCGCTGAGAAGGGAGCCAACCTTTTCTCCCAGCCATCCGATTCCGGCATCTATCCAGTCCATAGGGTACTGGCCGATGGAGAAGGTGGCCTGGAAGATAAGGTACATCGCGATGAGGAAAATAGGGAAGCCAAGCCATCTGCCCGTAACGATGTTGTCTATCTTTTCGGAAAGGGTTTTGCCCGGTTTCCTTTCTCCTCTGCGATAAGTTTCCCTGAGAGCTCCGTCTATGAAGCCGTACTTGGCATCCATAATTGCGTTTTCCGGAGAATCGTGGAGTTCCCTTTCGATGGCCAGTGCTTCGCTATCCCTTACCTTGAGGATTTCCCCTTTGTTTGCAAATCCGTCCAGTGTCTTTTCTATCTCCTTGTCTTTTTGGAGAATACGCAGGGCAATATATCGCGGAGTAAACTCATCTATAGCGTTGGGATTCTTGTAGATTTCCTCCCTTATGCGGTTGACGCTTTTTTCTATGACGGGCCCGTGGTTTACGTGGATGTGCTTGAGAATTCCCTGTACATTCTCGTTTTCCTCGTACACGTCTATTATGGTGTCGAACAGGGTGGCGATGCCGCGGTTCTTGACAGATACCGTAGGCACCATCGGCACTCCCAGCAGCTTTTCAAGTTCCTTGTAGTCAAGAATGTCTCCTTTCTCCTCCAGCTCGTCCCACATGTTCAGGGCTATGACCATCTTCAGGTTCATGTCTATGAGCTGTGTAGTCAGGAAGAGGTTTCTTTCCAGGTTGGAGGAATCCACCACGTTGAGGATTACATCCGGATGGTCGTGGACAATGGAGTGGCGCACATATTTTTCCTCCGGACTGTAGGCGGAGATGGAATAGGTTCCCGGAAGGTCTATCAGGGTGATGCGGTAGCCCTTGTAGTACATCTTGCCCCTTACGGCATCCACGGTTACCCCGCTGTAGTTGCCCACTCTCTGGTGGCTTCCGCTGGCGCGGTTGAAAAGGCTGGTCTTGCCGCAGTTTGGATTGCCCACGAGCGCTACTGTAATCTCCTTGCTCTTTTCTCTTGCTCCGCGATACAGGGCGTCTTCCTCTTCCGTGGCCTTGGAGGCGGAGTCCCTGAATTTGCAATTGCTTTCCGCGCATCCGATGCAGGTTGGCATAAAGTTGCCGGTCCTGGGATTATGTTCCTTGGCGAGGTGCTCCGCTTCTTCCACTGAGATGACCTCTATCTGGGAGGCTTCGCTGAGCCTCAGCGATACGTGATATCCGAGAATCTGGTACTCAACAGGATCCTGCAGGGGAGCCTTGTGGACAACCTCCACGATTTTCCCCTGGATAAAGCCCATCTCTATGATCCTCTTGCGGAAACCTCCGTGACCCAGGATCTTTACGATGACGCCCTTTTCTCCCGTGTTCAGCTCAGACAGTTTTGCCATAATTCCGGCGGCAAAGATAATGCAATTAGATAAGGCTGTCCATACCCACTTTTCGGTAATTTTATATATTTGCGCTCGAAAATGAAATGTCTAAAAAAATGATTATGAAAAAGTTTGTTTTTTATGCATTGACTGTTCTTGTTGCAACTGTATTGGTTTCCTGCAACAAGAGTCACACTCCTGATGTTCCTTACCACCAGGTAGTAGCTACTTTTGATGACCTTGAGGCTGGAATGTTTGCCAGTGACGTTTACGGAGAAAACCTTTACGGAAAGGGCTATTACTGGCTGGACAAGAACACAGGCCTTGGATCAAAGCCTGTAGGTGACCAGTATTATTCCGGAGGTATTGCAGTAGGCAACTTCCCTGAAGTAAACCTCAAGCCTGAAGATGCGGCCAACTGGTACAAGAGCCAGCTGGCGGTCAACTACAAGAACCTGAGGGGATACCCTGGCTACAACAATACCGAGCACTGCCTCGTTTCCTTTGGCTGGGCAGACCCTAACGGCTGGAACAACGCTCCTACAATGAACTTCACGGATACCGATACCACCACAAGGGTTATTGAAGGACTGTATATCACCAACACCAGCTATGCTGTTGCGCAGATGACTACGGATCTTGGAAGCGGCGTTCCAATCAAGGACGGATGGTTCAAGGTTATCTTCATCGGTCTCGATGCAAAGGGTAACCAGACTGGCAAAATCGAGGTATATCTTGCAAACTACAAGGATGGCGGCCAGTTTATGCTCGAGCAGTGGCAGCCGGTAGCCCTGTCAGGTCTTGGAAGGATCCACACTCTGAAGATAGATATGGACGGTTCCGACAAGGGAATCTATGGACTCAACACTCCTGCATACGTTGCAATCGACTGCATCGTTGTAAGAGTTGACAAGGGCACAACCGTTACCCCTAACAAGGCCAACATCCTGTAATACTACAGAAGAGGATATAATAGCAGCCAGTCATTTTTATTGCCCTCGCTTCGCTCGTCCCGACCTGCCTGTGCGGCAGGTCACCCATTCATGAGGCCATGGGCGGCCACAGGCAAGTAAAAAATGCTGGCTGCTATTATTGTGCTGTTAGTAAGTCTTTTCGTTGACTGGAATAGGTTCCATTTCCTTGGAGATGGCATCCAGCCACTTCTGCGGATATCCGGGCTGGTCCGGCATCACGATGTTGTCCTCGTTGTAGATGGTCTTGAAGCTTCCGTCAGGATTCTGCTTCTTGATGTTGCCGTCCATGTATTTTACAAGGAGGTACTCGTCCAGTTTCTTGAACTTGCGGAACATGCGGTCCGCAAACATGTTTGACCAGTCCGTGAGGTAAGCCTTCACTTTCTGCCCGTCCTTGCTCTCGGCGAGGATTCTGGTGGCGTTGGCATCAATCTCAGGGATGATCTTGAGAGCTCCGTTCTCGTGCTCGTCAATAGCGGCCCTTACTTCCGGAGCAATGTCCATGTAGCGGCTGTAGGCAAAGTTGGCTATGCGGTTGAAAAGCCAGAAGGCGGAAGAATCGGAATACTTGACCATGCTTCCGTTTCCTACCCTGAAGCACATAGGAGCCTCAAGTCCGCTGGAATATACAGGGGTTAAGCAGCTGGTGGCGGTGTCGTCCACACCAAACCAGATGATGCCGCCCACGATGTCAGGAAGCCATCCCCTTGCCTGGCCGAGCAGCCAGAATCCTGTCTGCTGGGTAGCGGCTGATCTCTCGAACTCGTATTTCTTGCCGTCTGATATGAAAGACATCGGCCTCCATCTGTACGGATTCTGGTAAGGCCCTGCGCCGAGATCGTAGCGGAATTCGAAAGGAGTGTCCTCAAAATGGTCTCTCATTGCATCGGCGACATCCTTAACGGTAAGAGGGTGGGCAGGCTTGATGTACAGAGGCATCTTGTTGGCCGGGTTCGTTCCGGAAGCGTAGTCAACATAGAAAGAAGCGTCCTGGTCTCCGATTTTTCCGCCGCCGAGGATGTTGAAGAAACTCCATACTCTTGTTTCACAGCCCCTCAGGGTGCCGAATGAAGCGGGAGCAAAAGCGTCGCAGAAGCTGAACTCGTTATCCGGTCCGTCATAATAGCCGTTTTCCTTGGCAAACTTTATGATATCCTTGGAATAGAGGCAGTTCTCTGGATCGTTGAGAGGAAAGGTGGAGATTCTGGAGCAGTTGGCGTGGCCGGAAATATAGCCGTCCGGAATGCGTATGGCCACCCAGTTGGCTCCCTTGTTGAGGTTCTTTCCGTTCTTTCCAATCTTTACTCCCTTGCCCACGATTTCCATTATCCAGGCCTCGTCCTTGTCTGCGATGGAGAAACTCTCGCCCTCCGAACAGTAGCCGTAGGTTTCCATGAACCAGGCGATTGTCTGGATAGCTTCCCTTGCGGTCCTGGCCCTCTGGAGGGTAAGGTAAATGATGGAACCGTAATCTATTCCGCCGGTGGTGTCCACAAGAGACTCAAGCCCGCCGAAGGTGGTTTCCGTAATGATGAGCTGGAACTCGTTCATGTTGCCCATTGTGGAATAGGTTCTGGCGGCCTGTGGAATATCCATAAGATATTTTCCGGAATCCCACTCATAGACTTTGATCATTGTGCCTTTAGGCCAAACCCCGCCGTTGTGGTGGTAAAGTTCTCCGTATTGGGTGTGGGAGTCTGCTGCGTATGTTACCATCACGCTTCCGTCTTTGGAAGCCCCTTTTGTCACGATGATGTTGGTGCAGGCCTCGCCTATTTGAGCGGATGCCACCGTAAGCAGAGCTGCAGCCATCGCGATGATACTGATTCTGTATTTCATAATTTCATTAACTTTGTTTCGCATTATTTTTGCATTAAGCGGAGTAAAGATACTAAATTTCGATATGAAAAAGATTCTTGTTCTGACAGCGATATTCTTCCTGGCACTGGGAACGGTGTCATCTTTTGCGCAAAACAACGACAAGCAGCCAACCCCGGAAGAGGTTGCGGAAAAGGACACAAAGGCCCTGGTAAAGAAGCTCAACCTTACGGAAGCCCAGGAGTTTTACGTGGATTCCATTCTGACCGCCAACTATGTTGGGGTGATGGCCGCTATGGAAGATTTGCAGAAGTCCGGAATGCAGGATCCTGAGACTTACCGCACAGTAAACGAGCAGTGGCAGAAGAAGAATCTGGATGCAATGAAGAAAGTTCTGGACGAGCAGCAGTACATAGGATACCTTCGCCACATAGGCAAGGGCAAGGACTACAAGAAGGGCAAGGACGGAAAATGGTATCTGAAATCCGAACTCAAGAAGCAGAATAAGAGCTCTCAATAGCAAGCCTTAGCTCCGTGATGGAACTGATGGTCTTGATTTCCCCGTCTTTTACGAAAGAAATTTCCCCGGTTTCCTCGGAGACCACAATTGCCGTGGCATCCGACTGCTCAGTTATGCCTACAGCTGCCCTGTGGCGCATTCCGTAATTTGCCGGAATGTTCTGGTTGTCTGAGATCGGAAGCGTGCATCTTGCCGCAATCAGGCGGTTTGTGTCCATAACCAGGGCCCCGTCGTGAAGAGGGGAATTCTTGAAGAAAAGGTTCTCTATGAGCCTGCGGTTGATGGTGGCGTCTATCCTGTCTCCGGTTTCCGTAACGCTTTCCAGCGGAGAGCGGTGCGTCATCACTATGAGGGCTCCGGTCTTGGTTTCAGCCATTTTCCTTACGGCCTGGGTGAGCTCGTCCAGAGTTGCCAGAGACACGGTCTTGCTGTTGCTGCCGAAGAGCGTGCGGGTAAGGAAGTTGCTGTTGCGGTGGAAAGAGTTGTTGCCCAGATGGATGAGGAACCTGCGTATTTCCTGCTGGAAGATTATGATCAGGGCCAGCACTCCAACGCCCAGAACCTGTCCCATTATTGCGCTCAGGAGCTCCATGTGGAGGGTCTTGACCACCAGCCAGATGAAATACAGGATGATTATGCCGATGAAAATGCTCATAGCGGCCGTTCCGCGTATCAGTTTGTAAATCTGATAGATGAGCAGCCCTACAAGCAGGATGTCTATGATGTCTATCCAATGTATGTTGATGAAATCCAGCATAACCGGCAATCTTTTCCGCCGGCAAATGTAATAAAAACGGATGAAACTAAGGGACGTAGGCCAGGGTCGCGATGCTGATTTTGCAGTCCAGGGCTTCGTGCAGAAGACTGGCGCAGGCGTCAAGAGTTGCTCCGGTAGTCAAAACATCATCGCAAATCAGGATCTTTGGAACCTTTCCGTTGCCAGTGAGAGCTTTTGCCCTTTTTAGGTTTACCCGAAAAGCGTCCCGCACGTTTGTCCAGCGGTCCGCCCTGTCCTTGCGTGTCTGGGTGGGAGTAAAATCTTTCCTTTTCAGGAGCCGCTTTTCCATTTTTATGCCAGGGTTCTTTTCCCTCAACGCCAGAAGAATGCCACGCCCGATTTCTTCTGACTGGTTGTAACCCCTCTTCCGCTTTTTTCTCCAGTGCAGGGGAACAGGAACAATAAAGTCTATGTCTTCCTCAGCGATAACCTCTCCCAGCATCCTGCCCAGCCTTGCCCCAAGGCGGATGTTGCCGCCATACTTTATGGAATACACCAGGTTGCGGTATTTGCCGTTGTATAGGAAAAGGCTGGTTACTTTCTCTATGCGCGTTCTTCCCCAGAATGTCTTGTCTGCGGGGGATTCTTCCGAGATCCAGGTATAGGAAGAAGGCAGTTCAGCAAGGCAGAAGGTGCACACATCGCTTTCGAAGGCTTCCAGCTGCCTGCCGCAGCACACGCATTCCCTTTTCAGGAACAAGTCCGCAAGGCTGCGTGCCCATAGGCGGAAGTCTTTTTTCAGTCTCTCTTTCAGCTTCATTCGGGAAAGTTTGCAAGAAATAAGTAATTTTGCACGCCAAACGGTAAAATTTACCCTTTTGCATGAGCTTTTTTGTTGATACGCACACACATTCCCAGTTTTCTCCCGACAGCAAGGCCACGGTAAGGGATCTTCTCCTCCAGGCAAAAAGGACGGGAGCGGGAGGAATTTGCATTACGGACCACCTGGATCTGGACGCTCCGAGGAATCCGGGACTGTTCGAGTTCAGCATAGAAGACCAGCAGAAGGAAATTGAAAGGCAGATACTGGAAGTGTTCCCCGATGGTGGCTGTAAAGTGCTTAAAGGCATTGAGATAGGGCTGACTCCTGAAAATATGGAACATTCGCGTGAATACGTTGCGGGGCATTCATTTGACCAGATAATTGCCTCCATACATTTTGTGGACGGGGAAGATCCGTATTACGGAAACTATTACGAGGGAAAAGATTTCCGCCAGGCTTATTCCAGAGTGCTTCAGCTGGTTTATGAAACAGCAAAGGCTTTCTCTGACTTTGACATTATCGGGCACTTTGACTATGTGGCCCGGTATGCCCCGTATGAGGTCAGGGATATCCGCTGGAAAGACTTCCCTGACGAGATGGACACTTTGCTGAGGTTTTTGGCAGAAGAAGGCAAGGCTCTGGAAATCAACACCAAGACATACGACTTCCACGGAGACCATCTCCAGGTTCTGGATGAGAACATTCTCCGCCGCTTCAGGGAACTGGGTGGAGAGTTCGTGACTTTGGGGAG
The DNA here is from genome assembly GCA_017548505.1 of Bacteroidales bacterium. Classification (GTDB taxonomy): domain Bacteria; phylum Bacteroidota; class Bacteroidia; order Bacteroidales; family UBA932; genus Egerieousia. Next base: position 44,500 of record JAFYZX010000011.1, read on the forward strand.
CGATTCCCACGATTCCGGAAGGCTATGCGACAAGTTTGAGAAGTTTTCCCAAATATGCCGCAGATGCGGTTTTGCTCGCCTGACATATTTTGAGAACCGGAGTCCAGTGCTTTATTAAAACAGGAAGAAATGAAAGATACCGCCATACTGGAAAACAAGATAGGATTCGGCTTTGTCCGGGAACGGGTGAAAGGCCGCTGCTCAACCTTATACGCATCGCAAAGGGCTGAGGAAGAGGCTATTTCTTCTGATCCAGAGGAAATTCTCCGCCGGCAGCATCTTGTGGACGAGATGATCCAGATCTGCATTATGGAGACAAAGTTCCCGCAGGGCGGATTTACGGATTGCACCGGTTTTCTCCCGAGCCTGAAGAAGGAGAGCAGCGCCATTTCCGTGGAGAATATGAAAAGGCTCTCCGACTTTATGGGAAACCTCAGGGCCGTGACTTCTTTCCTTTCTTCCACGAAGGAGGAAAAATATCCGTTCCTCAAGGCTCTGGCCCTTCCAATCCAGTATTACCCGACTGTTACGGCAAGGATTGATTCCATTCTGGACAAGAACGGAATGGTCAAGGATACTGCATCGGCTGAGCTTCACAAGATTTCATCTGAACTCCGCCAGGCCCAGAGTTCAGTTAGCCGCAGGATAGAGTCCCTGCTGAAAAAGGCCAAGGCGGATAATCTTGCGGACGAGGATGCCACGATTTCCGTGCGTGACGGCAAGATGCTGATTCCGGTGAACGCCACCAGCAAGAGAAGCATCCCGGGCATCGTGCAGGATGCTTCCGCCAGTGGAAAGACTTTCTTCATCGAGCCTATGGAGGTGGTGGAGCTCAACAACCGTATCCGCCGCCTGACTTTCGACCGTCAGAGGGAGATTGCCCGTATTCTTATGGAATTCACAGACTTCCTAAGGCCTTACATCCCGGAGCTTATGGACGGAGCCAGGTTCATCGGCGAGGTGGACTTCATCCGCGCCAAGGCGGAATGTGCAGGTGGAATGAGAGCCGGTATGCCTATTCTTTCAGAGGACGGATCGCTGAGGATTTATGAAGGAAGGCATCCGCTTCTGGAGTCTGCGCTGACAAGGGAGGGAAAGAAGATTGTTCCTACGGACCTCGTTCTTACAAAAGACAAGCATATACTGGTGATTTCCGGCCCTAATGCCGGCGGAAAGTCCGTGGCGCTTAAGACCGTGGGCATTCTTCAGTACATGTTCCAGTGGGGAATGCCTACGTCCTGCAGCCAGAAGAGCGAGTTCCCGGTATTTGATAACATACTGATAGATATCGGCGACCAGCAGAGTATGGAGAACGACCTTAGTACCTACAGTTCCCATCTGCTGAACATGAGAAACCTGCTCAAGGCGGCATCTTCCCGTACCCTGGTGCTGATAGACGAGTTCGGAAGCGGAACGGAGCCTGCCGCAGGCGGCGCTATCGCGCAGACTATCCTGGAGGAACTGGAGGAAAGAGGAACCTACGGGGTTATAACAACCCACTATACCAATCTCAAGGTTTATGCGGAGGGCAGCAAGGGCGTGATCAACGGCGCGATGCTGTTCGACAGCGTGAACATTGCTCCGCTCTACAAGCTGGAAATCGGAGTTCCGGGCAATTCCTTCGCCTTTGACCTGGCAAGGAAGATGGGGCTTCCGGAGCATATCGTGAAAAGGGCCGAGGAAAAGGCCGGGGAAGATTTCATTGACCTTGAAAAGCAGCTCCGCACAATCTCCCGCAACCGCCGCAAGCTGGACGAGAAACTGGCCCGTATCCGCAATACTGACAAGACGCTGGAGTCCGTCACAGAGAAATATTCAAAGGAACTTTCCGAGATCCGCCAGACCAAGCGCCAGATAATCGAGGAGGCAAAGGAGGAGGCCCAGAGAATCATCGCCGAGGCAAACCGCAAGGTTGAGTCCACGATCAAGAAGATCAAGGAGGCCCAGGCGGAGAAGGAGGCTACCAAGAAGGCCCGCCAGGCCCTGAAGGACGCCGGGCAGAAAATCCAGGAGGGAGAACTCAGCGACCGCGACAAAAAGATTGAGGCGAAGATGAAATCTCTCCAGGAGAGGAAAGAAAGGCAGGCCCAGAGGAAGGCCCGCCGGGAAAACCAGCAGCCTGAAACCAAACAGGCAGAGCTGAAGAAACTTTCTCTTGAGGTTGGGGCAAAGGTCAAGGTCGAGGGTAGCGGCCTGATAGGGGAAGTGATGAAGATCGAGGGCAGGAACGTTACTATTTCCGTGGGAGACATCACAAGCCGCGTCAAGAAAGACAGTCTGACGGTCATTTCCAACAAGGAATTCCAAAATCAGGGAGGAGCAAAGCCGGCCGCATCGCTGAGGAATTACAGCGTAAACATTGACGAGAGCATTTCCAAGCGCAAGCTTTCCTTCAAGGATGAGATAGACATCCGCGGCCAGAGACTTGACGAGGCTCTTGTAAGCGTCTCAAAGTTCATAGATGACGCCACAATGGTGGGGGCTTCAAAAGTCCGCATCCTTCACGGAAAAGGTACCGGAGTCCTCAAGGAGGAAATCCGCAAGTGGCTTAAGACGAATCCGTCCGTAGTAAGCTGCAAAGACGAAGACGTGCGTCTCGGCGGAGCCGGAATCACGGTGGTAGACCTTAATTAAGGCCGAAATACTTCCTGATCTTTCCTACTGAGTCTGTGAGTTCCCAGCCGAAGAACTGGACCTTGCGGCGGATCTTCTTTCCATCGCGGAGTAGTGTAATTTCCTGAGTGTAAGGTTTTCTTCCCATGTGGCCATAGGCGGCGCAAGGAGCGTAGATCGGGTTCTTAAGGCCGAATTTCTCTATGATCTTTGCTGGGCGCAGGTCAAAGAGCTTTCCGACCGCTTCGGCGATCTGGCCGTTTGTCAGGGTCTTGCCGTTTCTCTTCACCTTGCAGGTTCCGAAGGTGTTGATGAAGATACTCAGAGGCCTTGCCACTCCGATGGCGTAAGAA
>JAFYZX010000057.1 GCA_017548505.1 Bacteroidales bacterium
AGTATCCGGACCGGACCGAACTTTTCCACTATTCTTAACTGGTAAATTGCCAGTTCTACAGCCCCTTTATGTTTACTTTCAATACGTATCAAATGAGCATACAGAAGTTGCTGGAACAATATTTCATGGAATTTATCTCTAGGTTCTGCAGAAAAAACCTTGTTGAGTTCTTCCTCAAACTCGTCATTATCATACTCCCTGCAAGGAGAAAGCAAAGAACCTGCAGGAATAAGTTCAAAGCCGGCTTTCTCAAGGTCTTCTGCAGGATTCTTCTTATTTACATCCACATAGCGTCCAGTCTTATAATCACATATACGTGGTATGGCCCCCTGCTTTTCGAGCCTGTCTATGAAACCTTTTATGTTAGCAGACGCAAGATTCCTCTTAATCTTGAACTCGTTGCCGCAAAGGGTAAACGGACAAACTTTAGCCCTCTCCAAATCGGCCGTAACGGTATTGAGAACATACTTTTTGACAGCCTCCCTAATAATCAGATTCTCCCCATCTATCTCATTAACCTTCATAACAAATTTGAAAGCATCAAGAATAATCCCGTCAAGCTCACTATCATCTGACACTTTAGCCATTACCTTAGCCATAAGATCCCCGTCAAATTCAAGAGGTATGATTTTTTCAGTTTTTTCGTCGCGTTTAAGAAAACCGTTATAAATATGCTCCATACAGAAATGATAGATGCTGCCGAAGGTGCTATACTCGACTTTATCTGTCAATTCATCATCCTTACTTGCTCCAAGCACATATGTGAGGAAGAACTTTCTCTGGCAATCAATATATGAATTCAATGAAGAAGCCGACATATAATTTTCTTCAGTTCCGTCTGAAAGATCAGGGAAAAAACTGCGCAGTTTCTTCAAATCTTCACTGTCAACTTCAATATTACTATCGAAGGATTCTGTCAAAACCGGTAACGGGAATTTATAGTGACGGCGAACAGGAGTTACTCCATAGTCATATACAAGTTGCTTGACGAAACGGCTTTCTTCCTTGGTATCACTGCCTTCTGTTTGTGATTCGTAAATCAGGTACACCTCCTTTGCCCTCTGTATCAGACGATAAAAATTATAGGCAGAGATACTGTCCTTTTCCTCGAATGTAGGCAGATTAAATCCTTTTCTCAAACAATAAGGAATGCAACTGCTCTGCTCACCGTTGGCAGGGAACACCCCTTCGTTGAATGAAAGGAATATAATCTTGTCGAAATCAAGGCAACGGGTTTCCAGGGTTCCCATTATCTGGACACCTTCCAGAGGTTCTCCGCTGAAAGAAACAGAGGCGTTTACAAGGTCTCGCCTGAGAACTGAGCAAATGGTCTTCTTTCTTGTGAACTCAGCCCCTGAAGAATAAAGACCGTCTAGCGAATCGTGGCATTTATTCAGGAAAAGCCTTTCCCGAGACGGCAGTTTGCCGGAAATAAACTCTAAAATATCCCTGAAATAACCTACTAATGCCTTTGTCAGAGAATCCCCCTGACCGGAAGATACTTCGCCATCCTCAACGATAATTCCTGAAGGAAACAGTTTTTCCAGGAGTATCTTCAGGGAATCGTCTTCCAAATCCAGCGGCTTTTCCTCTTTAAGAATGTCTGATGAAATACTTATCATATTGCCTTCCAATATGATAGAAGATGCCCTGCCAGCCTGTAAACTGTTCAGGTGACGGATATATGTATGGTTAAAAATACTGCGGAGGATATTTCCGTTAAGATAAACCTTCCCGTTCTTTATTCTGGCCCTGAGGATAAGGTCTATAAGCATAGAAATCAGCGAATAGGCAGACGATGCACGAAACGGATAGCCCATTGTAATATTCACAGACTTGTTCCGGACAGTTCCCAAAAGAGGCAGGAGCAGTGTCTCGTCAGAAAGAACAATAGCAGTTTCCAGTGAATCATTCTCCTTAAGAAGGGAAGATGCTATTATAGCCTGCTCGTTCTTGCCCGAGACGGGAATAACAGTGAATTTGCACTTTGTTTTACCGTCTTCCGTCTCTTCTACTCCTCCCTTACCATCAATAGGTAAAGAGCACCCGAACTCCTCAACACACTTGGAAATCAGTTTAGAAGCCCTGTTCTGTCCACTTTTCAGCATAGAAGAGTAGAAATCCCAATAGAACAGTCCCTTGCCCCCGTCCTTGAAATGGGACATAAGAATCTTATCGCATTTGGTTGGAGCGGAGAAACCTATAAAAACAGCCTTACCCATCAATTCAAGTTTCTCCTTAACTGCAATATCGCCCTCCTTCATATCTCCCTTGTCAATCCGATTTATTGCTTCAGACACAAGCCGTTCCTGCATTCCGGGATATGATTTGTTCTCATCCGAAAGCAGTTGGCGGAAAGAATTGTAAAGCGGAAGCATAAGATTCCAAATATCAAGGTATTCTTTCTTCTTAATTCTGCTCTTGAAGTCCTTCCCCACAAGTTTTTCCAGAGCCTCTATCTGTTTTTCTTCCAAAAAGGAATAGTCCGAATGAATATCTCCAAAGTCTTTTATATTGCGGAAAAGCATTACAGGATCCACCTTATACTGGTCCACATCGTTGAAATCTGTGAGTAGAATATGGCCCCAAAGGAAAAAATCATCCGCAGTTTCATCCTTTATGTCTTTTTCAGGGATGCCGGCTGCAATCTTGGCTTTTCTCTGCTCAGCACACCAGACCTTCCACAACCTCATCATAAGAGGGATATGGGACAGAACATCCTTGTCAGACAAATCGGTAAACACATCGCTGATTGTCTTTATTCTGGGGGCAAACATCGGTTTTCCGTGCTCCTGGCCCAGATACATACGGAAGAACAGAGAAGAGCGCCTGTTGGGGAATATGAATGTATATCCCTTTAAATCATCCTCCTTGGCAAACAAGGAGGCAACCTGTCTTAAGAATTGATTATCCATAATGCAAAACTATGCTTCTGTATTGACATATACCGTCAATGGACGGTTTTATTTTAAACTTTTAGAACTATTCTTCGTCCGGGATGTTGAGGCTGTTAACCTTCTCGCGGTTGCCCACAACCCAGATAGTGTCTCCCTTCTCGATGGTAACGGTGGAATTAGGGCGGAGGAAGACATCGGAATCGGACTTCTCCACGCCAACCAGGAGAACACCGAACTGTTTGCGGAAAGCGGTAATGTTGGCATTATGGCCAAGCACAGGAGCACGGCTTCCGAGAGTAATCTGGAAGAGGCGCATCTCAATGGTCTCTTCCACAGGTATTGAGGAAGGATCCTTATCCCTGTCCTTGGACAAGTCTATGAATGCCCCCAGCTGTTTGTCAGACCCCAGAATCAGAAGAGAATCAGACGGATAGAAAACCTGTTCCTTGTGAGGAAGATTTATTACCCTGCTGCCTCTGATAAGCTGGATGACAAGCGCGCCCGTATCTTTTTTGCGGTGTACTTCACCGATGGTGCGGCCCGCCAGGTAGGAGTTCTGCCCAACCGTGCACTTTTCCATGTGAATCTCGTTGGCCATCTCCCGTGGAACCACAAACCGACGTCCACCCTCGCTGTCGAGATTGGTAAGGAAGTTACGCTCGATTCTGGAATAATACCCCTTTATCCTCTGCGACAAGACCACGAACACTATAACAGTGGCGCAAATCAGCATAATAACACCCGTACTCTTGGTAAGGTAGAGGCTGGCCACGAAAGATATAGCCATAAAGGCGATTATGTACTTGACGGCCTGGAGGAACAGGAGCGGCCCGCGGGCAAACTTGCCGTCTGCCCAGATCTGGTCGTAGAGCCCCTCTTTGTCCTTGAGGCGTAGGAGAGCCCAAACGAACGGGGCAATGGCGGCGATTGTAAGCAGGAACAATATCAGCCGGATCCAGAGCAAACCCGCAATCTCCGGATAAAGAGACTTGACGAGGCTGTTGAGGAAGGGATTGATAACCTTGGTGAAGAGTATGATAATGAAGGCCATCCAGGTGGTCAGGATGAAAACTCTTCCCAGATAGTTTTTGAGCAGTTTACGCCATCTGGATTGCTGGTTATAGGTGTTCTTGCCGCTGCCCAGGCGGTCTATAACGTTACGCCAGCCGCCGGAGGAATGGCTGTAGATAAAACGGAATGTCCGGTCTCCTCCCTTGGCCCAATATGGAGTAACAAAGGTAGTGAGAATGGAAACCGTAACTATCACAGGATAAAGGTAATCCGGAGTGGCGTTCATGTTCTTGCCGAGGGAAGCTATGATATAGGAGAACTCACCGATCTGGCACATGCACATTCCGGCAGGAAGAGCAATCTTAAGCGCCTGGCCGCTGAAGAGAAAACCGATAGTTGCAGCAAGAGGCTTGACTACAATCACCGCAAGCGTAATCACCAAAACGTGAGGCCAGTAATGCAGCAGGACGGCAGGATCCACAAGCATACCAACAGACACAAAGAATATAGCCCCGAAGAAGTCCTTGATTGGCCTGATGAGAGTAACTATCCTGTCTCTTTGCACCGTACCGGAAAGGATGCTTCCCATAACGAAGGCCCCGAGAGCCTCAGAGATATTGGCCTGAAGGGTAACAACCACCATAAAGAGGCAGAGTCCCAGAGACACCACAATCAGTGTCTCGTCGCTCATCAGCTTGCGCAGTTTCTTGTAAATGGTTGGTATAAAGTAAATTCCGCCCGTAAACCAAAGCAGGAGGAACACAGTGATTCCCAGAATCTTGGTGGCAAGTTCC
>JAFYZX010000058.1 GCA_017548505.1 Bacteroidales bacterium
CTTGGCATCACCGTATTCTTTCTGAGCATCCTCCAATGCTTTACCAATAGAATTAAAACTCGTCAGAAACGCGCCTATTCGGTCTATTATCTCACGTGCTATGTCATAGACCTTCTTATGATTCTCGTTTTGGGCAATCTGTGTCCAGGTCATACTGACCGTCTTTAGTGCCAGGAAAAGACTCTGGTCATCAGCAATAATAACCTTCTGCTGTGCAGCCTCATACCAAAGGTCCGGCTTCCGGTTGAGGGCAGTGATAAGTGCTCCCCTAAGAGGAACATACATAATTACAGCACCGGCAGACACCTTTGGAGAAACTACATAACTGGAATAATCCTTGGCGGAGAGTTCCTTCCAATGCTTCTCCAAACTCTTTATGTGCTCATCCAGGAAACGGTCCTTGTCCTCCTGTTCCTCAGAATTGATAAAGTTTGTAAAAGCAGTCAAAGACACTTTGGAGTCAATTATGATTTCACGACGCTGGTCTAGATGAAGGATTACATCTGGACGCATTGTCTTATCTTTTTCATTCCTTATCACATTTCCATCCTTATCGTGAAGGGAAGATTGAACATTAAAATGAATTCCTTCAACAAGCCCCTGACTGGCAAGCAGATTCTCCAGTTTCATTTCACCCCAGTCTCCCTGAACCTTGGTATCGTGCCTTAATGCGGAAGACATTTCGTTTGCCGTGTTCTGAGTCTTCACGCATTGCTCCATCAGGTTTTTAATCTGTTCTTCCATTCTACCGTCGCGGTTAGCCTGGTGTTCCTTGTTGTCATTAACAACTTTCTGAAGTTCGGAGATTTTATCTTTTAAGGGATTCAAAACCAGTCCGATGCTCTCGTTACTGCTCTTGGAGAATTCGTTCTGACGCTCCTTAAGCATTTTTTCAGCGGAAATGTTAATTTCTTTGGTGGCATTGCCGACAAGAAGATTTATCTTTTTCTCAAGCTCTTCACGGGCCTCTTTTTGAGCCCTTTCCTGTTCTTCCAGATCTTTCTTGTACAGCTCGTTCCACTCTATCTTTTTTTCGTTAAGGACCCGTTGAGCCTCTTCCTTGTCTGACTTGATTTGCTCCTTTAATCTTTCTGCTTCATTTTGAGCATATTCCAACTGCATATCCAATCTGTTTTTTTCAACGGAATATGTAAGTTCAGCCTCCTTTTTGGCAGACTCTGAAGCCTTGGAAACCCGCGATTTGAGAACGCTTCTCGCAATCAAGAAAGCAACAATGGATGTCAGGATTAAACCCGCAAAAAATGCAATAACCAGTTCCATACCTATCGATTGAAATATCATCATTCTGGTATGCAATTTACAAAAAAGCAACAATACATGAACTTAATTATTGCTATATTTGGATTATTATGAAAGAACTGGATATTGAGAAAGTAAAGCACCTGAACGAGTACTGCCAGACCGTTCCGTTTTCTGTGGTGAAGGAGGAGCTGTATTCTGCAAAAGAATTGTATTACGGGTATGATCCGGATGACGAGGAAACGTTTAACACGTGTTACGACAGTCTGGTTTACAAGCACTTCATAGAAAATGGCAAAGTGGCTTCCGATGTGCAGGAGTCTCTTGCAAGGACATTGCACGACTTTGGAATCAACAAAGCGATGGACCGCTTCCTCCAGAAGCACGACAGCCGCAAATGCATAGGAATTATGGGCGGGCACGCCAAGGCAAGGACAGACGAAACATACCGTAATATTGTTTTCATAAGCAAGAAACTCACAGAGCATGGATTCGTGATGATCAGCGGAGGCGGCCCCGGGGCAATGGAGGCAACCCATCTGGGAGCCTGGATGGCCGGAAGGAGGAAGAAAGATGTGGAAGATGCCCTGAAAATGCTCTCTGTGGCCCCTACTTTCAGGGATCAGGGATGGCTCCAGACGGCATTCAAGGTAATCGAGAAGTATCCGCAGAAAAAATACGTTAGCCTGGGGATTCCGACCTGGCTTTACGGCCACGAACCTTCAACCCCTTTTGCAACACACATCGCCAAGTTCTTTGAAAACAGCAAGAGAGAGGACATCATCCTCACCGTGGCTTACGGAGGAATCATTTACACGCCGGGCAGTGCCGGAACCATACAGGAAGTGTTCCAGGACGCCGTTCAGAACCACTATCTGTCCTTCGGATTCTCAAGTCCGATGATTTTCCTCGGAGAGCAGTTCTGGACAGTGGAAATGCCGGTTTATCACCTTCTGAAATATCTTGTCAAGACCGGCAAGTACCAGAACCTGAACATGACCGTAACTGACAAGGATGAAGATATAATCGACACTTTGGTCAAGTTCCGCGACACCCTTAGCGGGATGCACTGAGAAAATACAGAAGCGGGTAGATTTCAAGTCTGCCAATAAGCATTTCCGCCATCGAAGACAATTTAATGAATACCGGCAGATTTGCATAGTTTGCCATTGAACCTACATCTCCGAAACCGGGACCCACATTCCCGATGCAGGAAATGGAAGCAGTAAATCCTGTAGTAAAGTCCAGTCCGCCAGCCAGATTAATTGCAGTTCCCGCAGCAACTACCACCATATACAGGAATATGAATCCCATTGCGTCATTGACCTGTTCATGACTGCGTATCATCCCGTCCACCTTCACAATCTTCACTCTTCCGGGATCGAGGGAAGTGCTGATCTTGCGGCGGATTCCCTTCATTGACAACAGGGCCCTGTCTATCTTAATTCCGCCGGATGTAGAACCCGAGCAGCCGCAAATCAGCGAACAGACTATCAGCACGGACATCGAAAGCGGAGGCCACAATGTAGTGTCCGCTGTGGCGAATCCCGTGGTTGTCGAAATTGAAGCCGCCTGAAAGACAGCATCTCTAAATGCCTTTCCCAGAGGCTGACCACCATTGATTATCAGGTCCAGTGTAATCGCCGCCACTGCTATTCCCACAAAAGCGAGAAACACTCTGATTGTCTCCGACCTGAAAAGATTATGCTTGCTCCTTCTGTAGAAAGTCAGGAACAGTATGCCGAAGTTCATTCCCGCGGCCAGCATCGCGATGGTAAGGATAGCTTCCACTGCAACGTTGTCGTAAAATGCAATGCTGGTATTGCGTATACAGAAACCGCAAGTGCTGCAGGCGGACATGGCATTTGTCAGAGAGTCGAACCAGTTCATTCCGGTTGTCATCAACGATAAGAAAGTTGCCAAAGTCAGGAATAAATACACTATGAGGGTCCTGTGGAAAAAGAAACCGTTTTTTTCTCCCTTGACAGTCTGTCTGGCAACATTTGAGATTTCCGTTTTGGACAGCATAGACCAGTCCATCCTCTTCATCATAATCATAGAGAACAAGGTCACGATGCCCACTCCCCCTACCCAGGCGGTGGCTATTCTCCAGAACTGAAGCCCTTTAGGAAGGGATTCCACATCGCTGAGGATGGAAGCCCCGGTTGTCGTGAAACCGGAGACACTTTCAAACATCGCATTTATGAGGTTGAATTCGCCACCGTACATCAGAAAAGGAAGCATTCCCAGAATACAGGCAAGAATCCAGGATATCACTACAATGCAGTTGCCTTCCTTGAAAGTCAGTTTGTGGCTTCCTTTACGCACATAAATCAAAGGAAATATGCCCACCAATCCTGTAATCAAAGCAGAATAAAAAAGAAAAATGGCGCTTGGATCATCCGGAGTCAGGCAGGCGATTATTCCCGACACTGTCATCAATGCACACACCAGCAAAAGTGAAACCCCGATGTACCAACTGACAATTCTTTTATTCATAGATTACGTTTTGATGATGCAAAGGTATTTTTCGCATTATCATTTATCAATACAAAAATTTTTATCTTTGCATTGAAAATATCAATTGCAGAGGAATATGACA
>JAFYZX010000059.1 GCA_017548505.1 Bacteroidales bacterium
CATAAGAAGTATCCGTTTGTGCAAAAGATGTAACGGCCAGACAGGAGACCATGATTATCGCGATTATTCTTTTCATATAGAGAGCATATTTTCAATTAGTTGATGATGGAAATATCAATCGCTGAGTTGACATCTTACCCGGGAAAAGTCCCTTTCTGCAAGATCCTTTTTGCTTATGTAGAAATATACTTTTCCCTCAACCCCGAATTCAATGGGGTCATAGCATTCTTCTTCAGTACCCTCATCTTCTTCAATCAGGTTTGAGGAAAACAGCTGCAAGAGAAGGATTTCATTTTGAGGTTCATCCAGAGTATCGTCTTCTACAGGAGTAGCATATCCCAGCATGGAACCGTTGAAATCTTCGTCTGAAATTCCTTGTGTTCCGCTTTCTAACATAGCAGACTGGTACTCAATCTTTGAGCAATCGGTGTCAACTATTTGCATTGCGATAGCATCTTCCCAGGCAGGAACGCAATCTTGGGATGAAAAGCTGACATAGCGCTCCGTCATCCTGTATTCCTTTGCAAGTTTCTTTGGAGGAGCCTGGCGATGAAGCATTCCTTCCGGCAAATCATAATAATAGACTTGAGCTATCTTGGGATTATAGGACGGGTCGTCATCTTCGTCAATATATGACATGCTTTCATTTTTCCAAGAATAGAAAAAAGAGAAGATCCCGCTCTTGGGTAGCTTGTTCTCCTTGTCAAATTTTTTGATATCAGAGCAGTTTATCTGCAGAATGAAGGACATTGGATACCCTTCGCTGTCTTTTGGCCACTCAAAACCATCCGGGACATCCGGATTTCCACCGAATTTAGTTTGCCCGGTTTCTGATTCACCTCCAGTTTCTTCCTTAAATTTAATTGTAATTGAATTGCGTTTAAAGCTTGGCAGTTTTGCTGATATGGCATTAACGGTTTCCGTGTCAAACTTCAGGTTTTCATCTCCAGTAACTTCTTTAAGTTTCGTAAAGGCTTTATTTAATCTGACAAGAGATGCAAACACCAGAACTTTCAGAACAAGTGTTATCGCCAGAACAATCCCAAAGGCGGTATGATGGTTACGTACCAATAGAACAACAAGGATGAAGATGCTCAGCGATGTTCTGAAGCGCATTTCTTCCGGATCAAAGAAAATCTTTGCCACATCTCCAAAACTTTTGGCCTCTTGAAGTCTTAACTTTTCAGTTGAGTCTGGGCTGAATTCATGCCTGATGCGCCAAACGGCTCTGTGACATCCGTGTAGCATCAGCAATTCGAAAGCAATGAAAATAATGGTGTTTTCCTTTGACTCGGTTTTCAAGACATAAACAAAATAGAGATATGCTCCTATCATGCATAAAATGCAAATAGTTAACCCTAGATATCCCAGTTTGTTTTTAACAGGCATAGACATATCGATAGTCCATATTATCGGAGAAGAACAAGGTGGTCTCCTTCGTAAAGTACTGTATTGCCGTTAGGTATGATGTTTTCGTCCCCTCTACGGATAAGAATGATAATGCCGCTTCCGGGTACTTCCTTGATTTTCTTGCCGATTCTTCTGCTGGTAGGCTTGACGGTCTTCTCCAGGAAGATTGCGTCCGAGCCCTCAAAGGCCTTGGTCACAAGGATTGCCTTGTCGCCAGGAAGGAGGGTTGTGTCTCCTCTTGCGATAATCTGTTCCTTTCCTCTTATGATAAGGGCAATCAGGACGTTTTTAGGGAAGTTTATCTCATGCACCTGCTTGTTGGCCATACTGCTTTCCGGAGTAACCTCAACCCAGCTGAAATGGAGGGTATTGTCTTCTGTATAATCGTTGAAGGACTTGAGGACATTGCTGTGCTTGTCTATCATATCCAGCTTCTTGGCTGCCCAAGGGATCAGGGAACCCTGAAGGCCTATCGAGATTACAACCAGGAGGAAGACGATGTTGAACAGATCCTGCTGCATAGGTTCGTCTCCATTTATGCACATAATGGCAAACACGATGGCAGAAGCTCCCCTGAGCCCTACGAACGATATGAAAGCCATCTGTTTGAAGCTGTATTTGCGGAATGGAGTCAGCACGCCGAACACTGCAGCCGGTCTGGCCAGAAGCAGCAGGAACAGGAAAATGAGTATAGCAGGAATGATGTCACTAGGCATCTTTGACAGATCAACGAGCAGACCTATAAGGAAGAAGGTCATCACCTGCATCAGCTCGGTTATTCCATCGAAGAAATTCACGATGGTTTTCTTGTCCTTGAAGTCCTGGTTTCCTACAATCATTCCGACCAGATAAACGCTCAGGTATCCGTTGCCACCCAGAATATCCGGTATGGAGTAGCTGGCAACGGCAAGGGCCAGGATGAATAGCGATATGTAGCCACTGCCTTTGATATCCACCTTCCGAAGGGTCAGGCATGCTATTTGCGCCAGTATCAGACCGCAGGCAGTTCCAATGCCTATCTGCATAAGCAGCATCAAGGCCAATTTTCCTCCCGAAGCAGTACCGTTGGCAATAGAAAGCATAGCTATGGTAAGCATAAACGCCATAGGGTCGTTGCTTCCGCTTTCCACCTGCAGCATCGGGGATGTGTTGTTCTTAAGACCAAGCTTCTTAGTCCTGAGGATGGAGAAAACAGACGCGGCGTCCGTAGAACTTACTATCGCTCCGAGAATCAGGCTTCCGATAAGTCCCCAGCCCAGCACAAAGTAGCACGAAAGGCTTGTTACGGCGGCAGTTATGATAACTCCGACGGAAGCTAGTAGACCCGCTTCCGTAACTATATGCCTGACAGCGCTCCAGCGGGTTCCGAAACCGCCGTAGAACATTATGAATATCAGCGCGCAGGTACAGAAATTATGGGCAAACTTGAAGTCTTCTATCTTGAATGGAATTACATTGGAAACACCGAAGATTGCACCGAGCAATAGAAAGGCCAACAGGGCGGGAATCCCCAGACGGGTGGAAATATTGTTAAGCCCGATGCTTATGAACAATACCAGTGCACCGATTAGAAGAATGAGAGTTATCATATTCGGCAAAAGTACGAATTATTTCTACACCATGCTGCCGGTTACAGATGGAGCGAATCTACCCAGGCCTTAACATCCGGGTCTGATGCCCTGTTGAGCACCTTTCCTGCCTTCCAATTAATCTTCGGATACTGTGCCTTGAACTGGGAATTTGCCTTGTCTATGGTGCTACCTCCGGATGTTGCAAAGAACACCACGGTCTTGCCTTCAAATCCGTATGCCTCAATAAATGTGTTGATTATGGTAGGGGCGGTATACCACCATACAGGGAATCCGATGAATATCGTTCCATATTGGTCCGCATTCTCCAGATCCTTTACAAATGCCGGGCGGGAGTTCTTGTCGGCCATCTCCACGCTGCTGCGTGATGTCTTTACAGTCCAGTCCAGATCTTCTGATGTGTATTTCACTTCAGGCTTGATTTCATAAAGGTCTCCGCCTGTTGCCTTTGCAATCTTTCCGGCCAGGGCCTTGGTTGTCCCTGTCGCGGAGAAATAAGCTACGAGTGTCTTCATTTTGTTTTCCTCCTGTGTTTTTTGTTCTGATTTCTTGCCTTGCGCGCAGGCAGATAATGCCACTGCCACCATCGCGATTGAGATAATAAGTCTTTTCATCTACGTTTACATTCCCCAAATAGCGGGTTTCGTGTAAAAGTAGTGAATTTTGGCCTGAAATGCAAGGTGTTTAGCGGAGGGCGCGCATCGCGTTGAGGACGGCAAGGACGGTTACGCCAACGTCTGCAAAGACGGCCATCCACATTGTGGCGATGCCCAGGGCGGCCAGGATTAGGACTGCAACCTTTATGGCTATTGCAAACCAGATATTCTGCTTAGCTATTGATAATGTGCGTCTTGCTATGCGGATAGCTGTGGCGATCCTGGAAGGTTTGTCATCCATCAGTACCACATCTGCGGCTTCAATGGCGGCGTCGCTGCCGAGGGCTCCCATTGCAATGCCGATGTCTGCTCTTGCCAGAACCGGAGCATCGTTGATGCCGTCTCCCACAAAGGCGGTTTTGCCGTCTTTATTCTCTGCGATGATGCTTTCCATCTTTTCAACCTTATCTGAAGGAAGAAGTTCTGCATAGTACTTGGTAAGACTCAGTTTCTCAGCGATTTGCTTTGCCACGTCCATGTGGTCTCCGGTAAGCATTACGCACTGCGAAACGCCCATAGCCTTGAGATTAGAAATGGCAGATATGCTGTCTTCTTTTATCTGGTCGTTGATGACGATATGGCCTGCATATTCTCCGTTGATGGCTATATGGATAATGGTGCCGGTACAGTGGCAAGGATGCCATTTTACACCGATGCTTTCCATCAGCTTTGAGTTGCCCACATAAACGATATCATCTCCAACTTTAGCCTTTGCTCCCTGGCCTGCAATTTCCTCTATGTCAGTTACCTGACACCCGTCTGTTGCCTCTGCCGGGAATGCGTCCCTGAGGGCTCCTGCAATAGGGTGGGTGGAGAAATGCTCCACGTGTGAAGCAAGGTGTATGAGCCTGTCTGAAACAGAATCACCTAGCTGAGACTGCTGGCATTCTCTGGTATGATGCTCATCCTCGCAGGTATCCGGATGGATTGCCTCTACCGCAAACTTTCCCTGCGTAAGAGTTCCGGTCTTGTCAAAGACCACGGTTTTCACATCGCTGAGGATGTCCAGACAATTTGCTCCCTTGATCAGGATTCCCTTTCTGGAGGCTCCGCCGATCCCGCCGAAGAATGTCAGCGGAACGCTGATTACCAGAGCGCAAGGGCAGGATACTACAAGGAACATCAGGGCCCTGTAGAGCCAGGTTGGAAACGATTGGGAGAAGTTTCCGCTGACCAGAGGTGGCAGGAACGCAAGGATGATTGCCGCAAATACCACAATCGGGGTATAGACCTTGGCAAACCGGGTGATAAAGGCTTCGCTTCTGGACTTTTTGTCCTGGGCGTTTTCCACAAGGTCCAGAATCTTGGAAACGGTGCTTTCCTTGAAGGACTTTGTGGTGCGGATTTTCAGCACTCCGGAAAGGTTGATGCATCCGGATATAACCTGGTCACCCACAGTTGCTTCCCCGGGCACACTCTCGCCGGTCAAGGCCTTGGTGTCCAGGGAAGAACTTCCTTCCGAGACTATTCCGTCAAGCGGAATCTTCTCTCCGGCTTTAACAACTATGGTTTCTCCTATTGCAATGCTTTCTGGGCTTGTTTCCACGAGGACTCCGTCCCTTTCAACAAGTGCCCTGTCCGGGCGGATGTCCATAAGGTGGGCGATACTTTTGCGGCTCTGTCCTTCCGCATATCCTTCAAACAATTCTCCAATCTGAAAGAACAGCATAACCACCACGGCTTCAGGAAACTGTGCTTCGGCCCCTGGCAGAAATCCTATGCACAGGGCACCGATTGTAGCAACTGCCATAAGGAAGTGCTCATTGAAAGGCTCTCCTTTCAAAAGCCCCTCTGAAGCCTCCTTAAGAGTCTCCCATCCCACCAGAAGATAAGGCACAAGATAAACCAGCAGTAACTGCCAGGTCTTGAGATTAAACTTCTTTTCAACGATTACCGCCGCAACAAGAAGAATCACTGTCGCGATGATTATAATTATCTTATTTCCAAGCTCCTCGTGATGGTGCTCGTGATGATGCTCATGGCAGCATTCGTTATCGTGATGGTGATGGCTCATATCCTTTCAAATTGCACTGCAAAGGTAAGGCGTTCAACCGCCACTTGCCATACCCAGTAATCGGTATATTTCTTTATTTAACGGCATTTTTGAGGGTATTCGCGTATTTTTATATAGGTGTCGAAAATTTTTTTGAAAAAAGTTGCTAAAATATTTGGTTTATAAAATAAACTGGTTTATCTTTGCAGTGGATTTGATGATCAGGGAGTGCGCAATCGCTGAGATAAAAATCCAGAATGGCCATTGAAACGGGCTCGATTGAAGAGCCAAAAACAAACAAAAGTGTTTAACCTTACAAAAACTTTTAACAATGGAAACTAAGAACCTTACAACCGAAAACTCTCTCAAGATTATCGCAGAGACAATGGAGCGCAGCAGAATGACAATCGCCAAAAATACCGGCAAGCCTCTTATCCTCTGGGGATGCATGGTGGCTCTAACTTCTGTAGTTGTTTACTTCCTCTGGTCAAAGACCGGCAGCCCTGTCTGGAATCTTCTTTGGTTCGCGATGACTGCAATAAGTGTAGTTTGCAATATAGTTATGGACAGAAACAAGGAGAAGGCCCCAAGCACCGAGATCAGCAGAATCATAGGCAAGACCTGGATGTGGTTCGGAATCTTTACGACCGGCCTCTATCTGATGATCTGGGTTGCATACTTTATACTGAGAGCTTTTAATCCGGAAGCCAGCATCCATGTAGACCTTACCCTTGTAATCTCATTGATGATGGGACTTTGCGGAGTTATCTCCGGAGTGGTCATGAAGATGAAGTCCGTTGTTGCCTGCCTGGTTATAGCAACTGCATTATCTGTAATCGTGGCCCTGGTAGTAAACGGTCCTGCACAGATTTTGGTATTCGCAATCCTTGGAGTCATAGGGCTTGTCATCCCTGGGCTTATCCTCCAGAATAAGGCCAAAAACAGCCAGATTTCAGCCTAAAACACAAAGTGTTATGGAAGAGAAACAGAAAGCGTTCAAGCCGTTGGATCCGCTGCTCCATTCGGAGCTCAGGCTTGCGGTGATGAGCATACTGATAGGTGTGGACGAGGCAGACTTTGTGTACATCAAGTCCCAGACCGGGGCAACGGCGGGTAACTTGAGCGTACAGATAGACAAACTCTCTGCGGCGGGCTACATCGAGGTGGAGAAGACTTTCAGGGGAAAGAAAACCTGCACTCTCTGCCGGATGACCGAGAAAGGCCGGAATGCCTTTACGGACTATGTGGAAACTCTAAAGCAATATCTCCAGATTCCAAAGGTCTGAGATTCGCCGAGGTTGATTTTTAGGTATAGAAAGTACTCCCGCTGCTACCTTTTGTAACAGCGGGAGTACTTTATTTATGGAAGTGTGCTACAGGTTGGTAAAGCTGATCTTGTAGATTTTGGAAGTGGTGTCGTCGCTGACCCAGATGCAGCTGTGGGCGTGGTCCACGTAAAGTCCTTCTCCATTGTCGATGAATGGAACGCCGTAGCTTTGAATCACATCGCCGTTCAGGTTGCAAAGATTGATCGTGCGGTTCTTGCTGTCCGCTATCCAGAGCACATCCCGAACGGGATCGTAGCAGAGGTCTGCAATTTCCTTAAGGCTGGTTGAGGAGAGGTCGCGGCGGCTGATTTCTCCTTTGTCCAGAGAGTATCTGATCAGAACCACCGGCTTTTTCTGGTTGCCGATCAGAAGGGTGCGGTCCTTGTACCAGGTAATGCCTTCAAGGCCATTGTTAGTGCCCAGGCCTACATCGCTGATTATGCAAATCAACTCGTCTTTTTTGTAGTCGGGAGCAACCAGACGGTGCACTTCCTGCTTGTTCTCGACGATATAGTAGACATCTTTGGTTTTAGGATCGATTGTTACGCCTTCACAGTCAAAGTGGCCTGTGTAAAAATCTGTGGTCGTGCCGTTCCAGGTAATGTGGTTTATGCCGTTTTCATCTGATGCTC
>JAFYZX010000060.1 GCA_017548505.1 Bacteroidales bacterium
AAGAGACAAGGACAGTCCTATAACTGTCTCATTGATATGTGAATGCGCCGCTTGGTGCAAGGATCAGGGAACCACCGTATGGGGCCTTCTCCAGTCCATCTACAAGCAGTTTGGAGAGAGGAAGGATTGGCTGCGCAGTTACACCTTCCCCGGCATGGAAGGAAAGCAGAAAATCGACGGCATTGTGGAGCAATACCGCACCAACCCACCAACCCATATCGCCGGCAGCAAAATCATAGAATACCGCGATTACCTCAACCACGACTATTTCGCCCCTGAAGTAAAGCTCGCCAAGAGCAACGTCCTCCAGTACACCGCAGAAGACGGCACCGTTGTATCTCTCAGACCTTCAGGCACCGAGCCAAAGATCAAGTTCTACTTCAACCTCCGCTGCAACCCAGGAGAGGACGTAGAGGCCAAAGCCAAGGCAATAGACGAGCAGTTTGCTATAAAATGATCCGCTCAAGGCTTAATCGACGATTCGGGAAGTTGGAAGAAAGAAGAGGAAGAATGTGGGGCGATGGTGCTTTGTAAGTAATTGACTATCAAACGCTCCCAAAATAAGACCTTATTTAAAGCAACGCTTATTTTGAAACATGTTGATAATGAGATATTTGCAAGACACCATCGCCGCAAGCACATCGCCCTGGGTTTTAGCCTCGGGCGATACTGAATAGTAACGCGGTAAAATTATTACGGAAGAGAATACGTATAAGAGAATACGTATAAGAGTACGGAAAGAGTACGGAAAGAGTACGGAAAGAGTACGGAAAGAGTACGGAAAAATACGGAAGAATACGGAAGAGTACGGAAAAAGTACGGAAGAGTACGGAAAAAGTACGGAAGAATACGGAAGAATACGGAAAAGATAAGTTAGAACAGCATAATATGAACACAGCAGCACAGCAGCATCCGACAGGCACTAGACGGGTATTTTACCTTGTTATCATAATGATGTTTTGGTTTGTGATTTCCTTTGTCACAAACATCCTTGGACCGCTGATCCCGGATATCATCAACAGCTTTAATCTCAGCAAGTTGACTCTGGCGGGATTCATACCAACGTCTTTCTTCATTGCGTATGCTGTAATGAGCATTCCGGCAGGTTTGATGATCGAAAAGTGGGGGGAGAAGACCGTACTGTTCCTGGGCTTTATGATGAACCTTGCGGGCAGTCTGCTGTTTGCATTCCTCCACACATATCCGGTCCTGCTGATTTCCTGCTTTATCATAGGTCTTGGAATGGCTATGCTGCAGACTGTTATCAATCCGCTCCAGAGAGCGGTTGGCGGTGAGGAGAACTATGCTTTCGTAGGGGACATGAGCCAGGTGGTTTTCAGTGGCGCTTCTTTTGTGAGTCCGCTGGTTTACACCTACTATGTAGCAAACCCTATGAGCATTGCACCGGAAGGCCTGCCGTGGATTTCCCTGTATTACCTTTTTGGCATCATACTCTTTGTAATGCTCATTGTTGTTCTGCTTTGCCGCTTCCCTAAGATTGAGCTCAAGGCAGACGAGAAGTCCGGTGGCAAATCCTCATACTTTGAACTCTTCAAGGAAAGCAAGGTTTGGCTTTTTGCCCTGGGTATCTTCTTCTATGTGAGCACGGAACAGGGAATTGCCAACAACATATCCCTCTTCCTGGAGCGTTATCATGGTGTTGACCCTCACACGCTGGGTGCTTCCGCCGTTGCCTGGTTCTGGGGCAGTATGCTCATAGGCTGCATTGTAGGATTGCTTCTTCTCAAGCTCATAGACTCCAAGGTTCTCCTCAAAATCTGCGGCTTCTTGGCAATAATCCTGCTTGCAACAGCCCTTACCACTAAAAACTCAGATATTGCTCTCTACTGCCTTCCGTGCGTAGGTTTTGCAATGAGCCTTATGTATCCGATAATCTTCTCCCTCGCCCTTAACTCTGTCACAAGACACCACGGTTCCTTTGCCGGAATCATGTGCACAGCCATCGTGGGAGGCGCTGCCGGCCCACTGTTTGTCAGCCTGCTCAGCGATGCGACCCATTCGCTGAGGACAGGTATGTGCCTGATCTTTGTGTTCATCATCTACATCCTGCTGATAGGGTTCTGGGCCAAACCAATCGTCAAGAACAAGCTCCTAACCTCCAAGCGCAAGTCCTGACCGTAATACCCAATCCTTCTCAGAAGGGCGCATTCTTTATTTCTAGGTTAATTCCGAAGGGCTCCACGGGCATTCCGGTGGCCGGCTGATGTTGCGTATTGCTTTAATGAACTCATTTGAACTGGAATTCTTTCCGCTCGGTCAGTATAATACTCTGAGATATAGTAAGTTGAGAATTTTTAGCAAGGGGTAATGCAAATGACTGCTTTTCTGATAATTCAGGGAAGCAGTCATTTTTTATCAAAAATGTTAAGAAGATTTTGTTCTTTACTCAATAATGAGTAAATTTGTAAATCTATGCTACGCATAGATGTTACATTTTTGTGACGCGACAAGAGGCAAGTAATTAAGAACAAAGAGTAAAAATTGAAATATTGTTATGAGAAGTAAACTTGTAAAATCAATCGCCGGCGGAGCGTGCTCCCTGCTGGCGACATTTATGCTGTTCTCGTGCGCTACACCGGACAAGATAGCGTACTTCCAGGACACTGCAGGCCAGGACAAGACAATCAACCTTCCACAGGCAACAATCCGCCTGCAGCCGGGAGACATGATCTCCATAGTGGTTAACACCAAGGATGCGGAGAGCGCCGGAATGCTCAACCTTCCGTATGTTTCTCAAAAGCTTGGAGCCGCTTCAAGAGAGGGTTCATACAACAATGCCCAGATGAGCGGCTACACCCTGGATCCTAACGGTGATATAGATTTCCCGATTGTTGGAAAGATTAACCTTAAGGGTCTTACCCGCAGCGAGGCTTCCGCTAAAGTCAAGAAGGTTCTCCTGGACAATCACCTTGTCAGCGATGTATTCAACCCTGTTGTAACCGTTGAGTTCATGAACCTCGGTATCTCCATTATGGGAGAAGTTGCCCGTCCGGGCCACTTTGCCCTCAACAAGGATAACCTCAACATCCTGGATGCTCTCTCCATGGCCGGAGACCTTACCATCTACGGAAACCGTGAGAACGTAAGGGTAATCCGTACTGAGGGAGACATTCAGAAAACTTATAATGTGGATCTTACAAGCGCAGAGTCCACCCTCGGATCCCCTGTTTACTACCTCAAGCAGGACGACATCATCTATGTAGAACCTAACGAAGTTAAGATGAGGCAGAGCACGGTAAACGGCAACAATGTAAGAAGTTCATCTTTCTGGATTTCAGTTGCTTCTCTGCTTACAACCATTACGCTGTTCTTCATACGTAAATAATAATCAGAATTTAGAAAGATTTAGAATATGGCTCAGAATCAAGAACAGGAAAGCAACCTCAACATCAAAGACCTTGTCTATGCGTGTTTGAGAAGATGGAAATGGTTTGTGCTAAGTGTAGCCATCTGCCTTTTCCTTGCAATAGTTTACATAGTCCGCTTCCAGCCGGAGTATTCCCGTACCGCTGAGGTTCAGATAAAGGAAGATAACCAGAGGCGTTCCCTTTCCTCAAGCATTGAGGGAATGACAGACTTCAGCCTCTTCCAGTCTAAGTCCAGCGTTTACGACGAGATCAAGGCCTTTGGAGCAAGAAGCACAATGCGGGAGGTTGTACGCCGCCTCCATCTGGATATTGATTATTCCACTCCGCTGAGGTTCAGGGAAAAGGTTCTTTATGCCAACAACCTTCCTCTGAACGTTCAGCTTCCGGACCTTACAGATATGGAGAGCGCATCCTTCGAGATTTATCTCCAGAAGGAAGGCAAGTTTAATCTCAAGAATTTCATCCACAACGGAGAAAAGGTTTCAGGAAACGCAGAAGGCGTTCTTAATGCGGGAGATACCGTTTCTGTGGAATCTCCAATCGGAAACATCGTGATTATCGGCACCAAGACTCCTAACCCGGACGTAAAGCAGATCAATGTCCGCAAATCTACCCTCTATGGAGCAGTTGGCCGTTACCGTGCAGAGCTCTCCACAGGCATTTCAGACAAGCAGTCAAGGGTTATAACCCTCTCAGTTAAAGACCGTTCCATTCCAAGAGCAGAGGACATCCTCAACACCCTCATAGGTGTTTACAACGAGAACTGGGTTAAGGACAAGAACCAGATTGCCAAGAGTACCTC
>JAFYZX010000061.1 GCA_017548505.1 Bacteroidales bacterium
AATAAGCTTTGCCAGGGCCCTAAGCATCTCGTCCCTTTCATCGGCAGCCTTGTAGCCGTTAATCATCAGAGAATCCACAGCTTCCTTACTGAAACTGAGGGTTCCGTACTTGGACACGTCCGGACGTATATAAATGTCTGTCTTCTTCTGGTTTTCCATAAACAGGTCATTCCCCATAAGGCCTATGAGCTGCATAAGCACAGCATCAATACTCTTAAGGTCTTCGGCCTTGGCAAGGTCTGACTGCACATCTACTCCGATTACTATATCCGCTCCCATCTGTTTTGCAACGTCAACCGGGAAGTTGTTAACCACTCCTCCGTCAACCAGAACCTTTCCGTCTATTTCCACCGGAGCGAAGAATCCCGGAATGGCCATACTGGCCCTCATGCTCAAAGGAAGGTAACCGTGGTCCAGTACCACCTCATCTCCCGTGGCCAAGTCTGTCGCGAGACAAGCAAAAGGTATAGGAAGTGTCTTGAAATCAATGGAATCCTGATAACCCAAGGCCAGTCCGTTGAGAAGGTTGAGTACATTGTTTCCTCTCACGAAGCCTCCCGGCAGGTGGAAGCCCTTCTCGCTTTCCTTCTTTTGCTTGGAAGTCAGATTCTCTATGGCAAGAGAAGAAAAAGGGATATTCACGAAGAATTTGTCCTCATCCTGCTTTACAGCGAAGTTCAGATCTTCTCGCTTGACATTGTCGGAAAGAAGATAATCCCAGTCTGCATTGGAGATGATGGAATCCATCTGGGCAGAACTGTAACCCATTGCATACAAACCGCCTATGAGCGCACCCATAGAAGTTCCCGTGATGATGTCAGGACGGATTCCCACTTCTTCCAGCTTTTTGATTGCGCCTATGTGAGCAGCACCCTTTGCACCTCCGCCGCACAGAACCAGACCCACCTGGATCTTCTTCTGCGGCTTGCCGGTTTTGGCCTTCTTCTGAGCCGGAACGGTTCCTGCCGCAATAAGCAATATCAGGAACGAAAGCAGCAGTCTTTTCAGTTTTTCCATAGAGAACTATTTATTTGTTTTGTTATTCTTTTCTTTTCCGCTGAGCATTCCGCAGGCCGCCTCAATATCCTGACCCCTTGAAGCCCTGAGAGTTGCGGTAATGCCCGCTGCGCCCAGGATCTGCTGGAAACGCTCCACTGCCTTGAGGTCTGAAGGAATGTATTCAGTGTCCCCGATGTCGTGGAAGCGGATGAGGTTCACCCTGCATTCCAGCCCCTTGAGCAGAGAAACCAAAGCCTCTGCATGAGTTGGGGTATCGCTGAGATTGCGGAACATTATATACTCGAAACTCACCCTTCTCTGGCCGGTAAAGTCGTATCTGCGGATTATTCTGAGAGTTTCTTCCAGAGGGAAGGCCGCCTCGGAAGGCATAAGGGCCAGCCTTTCCGGATGGAACGGGTTGTGGAGGCTAATGGCCAGATGAGCCCGGCTCTCGTCCAGGAATCTTTCCAGAGGAGACTTCGTCTCGCCCTTTACCGCCTTGTTCACCCCAATGGAACTTACAGTTATCCTCTTCGGACTCCAGGCGCAGCCCCAGTCTGAAGTCAGCACCTGAATGGCCCTCAGCACATTGTCAAGATTGTCCAGAGGTTCCCCCATTCCCATAAAAACGGCATTTGTAAGGTCTTCCGCCTCAGCGATGTAGAAGAACTGAGAGAGAATCTGTGCTGCGTCCAGATTGCCGTGGAAGCCCTGCCTTCCGGTCATGCAGAAGCGGCATCCCATCCTGCAGCCCGCCTGGGAAGACACGCACAGAGTCTTGCGGTCCTTGTCGGGAATCATAACCGCCTCGATATAATTGCCGGGCGAAACCTCAAACAGATATTTTCTGGTTCCATCCTTGCTCTCCGCATACTTGAAGAATGGCACGGCCCCTATCTCGTACTTTTCTTCCAGCAGGGCACGGGTCTTCAGGGAGAGATTTGTCATCGCGGAGAAAGAAACCGCCCTTTTCTGATAGAGCCACTGGCAGATCTGCTTTGCGGTAAATGCAGGCAGCCCATCCTCAAGGCATATCGCTTTGAGTTCATCCGGTGTCAGGCCCAGCAGTTTCTGTTTCATAATCATCCCTCTTCAGTACAAAGGTAAGGCATTGGGACTCGTTTTGAAAATTTTTATTTCTTGACAAGACCTGTCAAAACCAGACTTTACTTTTGCATCGTGGAAATCACAACAGATTTAATTATATTTGTAAGGTTATAAACACAACTAAAAAATATCATTATGGCTAAAGAGAAAGAGAAGGTTGCCGCTACTGAGCAGGCAGGAGGCGTAAACGCCGAGAAGCTGAAGGCCTTGCAGGCCACATTGGACAAGATTGAGAAGGATTTCGGCAAGGGAACTATCATGAAATTGGGAGACCAGCCAAAGTTCGACGTGTCAATTATCCCGACAGGTTCAATTGCACTGGACCACGCGTTGGGAATCGGAGGATATCCTAGAGGAAGAGTAATAGAAATCTACGGGCCGGAGAGCAGCGGAAAGACAACGCTGGCCATCCACGCCATTGCAGAGGCCCAGAAGGCCGGCGGAATCGCAGCAATGATTGATGCGGAGCACGCGTTCGACCGCACCTACGCAAAGAAACTGGGCGTAAACGTGGACACTCTGCTTATCTCACAGCCTGACAACGGCGAGCAGGCCCTGGAAATTGCAGATAGCCTCATCCGTTCAGGAGCGATTGACATCGTAGTGATAGACTCCGTTGCCGCCCTTACGCCAAAGGCGGAGATCGAGGGAGATATGGGAGACAGCAAAGTAGGTCTCCAGGCAAGGCTCATGAGCCAGGCCCTTAGGAAGCTCACCGCCAACATCTCCAAGACCAACACCTGCTGCATCTTCATCAACCAGCTCAGGGAGAAAATCGGCATAATGTTCGGAAATCCAGAGACCACCACAGGCGGTAACGCCTTGAAGTTCTACGCATCAGTACGTCTGGACGTGCGCAAGACCCAGCAGCTCAAAGACGGAGATGACGCTACCGGAAACCGTGCAAGAGTCAAGGTTGTAAAGAACAAGATGGCCCCTCCTTTCCGCAAGGCGGAATTTGACATAGTATTCGGAGAAGGCATCTCCAAACTTGGAGAAATCGTGGATCTTGGAGTAGAGCTCGGCGTAATCAAGAAGAGCGGAAGCTGGTTCAGCTACAACGAGTCCAAACTGGCCCAGGGAAGAGATGCCGTAAAGCAGCTTCTTAGAGACAATCCTGAACTCTGCGAGGAAATCGAAGCCAAGGTCAGAGAGGCTCTCAAGACAGTCAACGACTGACATTCCGGATGATAGACCAGGCTACCATAGCAAGGATCCGGGACGCTATAGACATCGTCCAGGTAATCGGAGACTTTGTCCCTTTGAAAAGGCAAGGCTCCGATTACGTGGCATGTTGTCCTTTCCACCAGGAGAAGACCCCTAGTTTCCACGTATCCCCTTCCAGGCAGTATTTCAACTGCTTCGGATGCCACGAGAAAGGCAATGCCATTACCTTCCTGATGAAGCACGAGCAGATGACATACGTGGAGGCTCTCAAGTGGCTGGGAAACAAATACGGTATAGAGGTCAACGATGTTCAGGAAAGCTTTGAGGAAATCCAGAGGAAGAACCATCGCGATTCCCTCCTTATAATCAACGAATACGCCGGCAAGTATTTCACCAACGCCCTTCTGAACACCGAAGAGGGACGCAGCGTGGGGCTCTCCTATTTCAGGGAAAGGGGCTTTACAGACGAGACTATCAGGGAATTCCAGCTTGGCTACTCCAAGAAAGAGAAGGATGCCTTTACGAGGGAAGCCATTGCTGCCGGATACAAGAAGAATCTTCTTCTGGAACTGGGTCTTTCAGTAGAAAAGCAGGACGGCCCATACGCCGGAGAGGTTACGGACAAGTTCCACGAAAGAGTGATGTTCCCTATCCGCTCCGTAAACGGCAAGATTGTGGCCTTTGGAGGAAGAATCCTCTCTTCCGAGAAAAGTCCGGTCAAGTACATGAACTCTCCGGATAGCGAAATCTATCACAAGAAGACGGTTCTTTACGGACTTTACGAGGCACGCAACGCCATATCGCAGAGGAAAAACTGCTACCTGGTGGAAGGCTACACGGACGTTATCTCCATGCACCAGGCCGGTATCGAGAATGTGGTGGCAAGCTGCGGCACCGCCCTTACGGAAGAACAGGTTCTGCTGCTGAAACGCTTCACCCAGAAAATCACCATAATCTACGACGGGGACAAAGCCGGAGTCAACGCCGCCCTGAAGGGCATCAACCTCTTCCTGCAAAAGGGAATGAACGTGAAAGTTGTCCTTATTCCCGGAGGAGAAGACCCGGATTCCTTTGCCAGAACCCATTCCAGGGCGGAACTGGAAGACTTTCTGGAAAAGAGCGAGGAGGACTTCATAGTCTATCAGTTCAGAAACCTTTCTAGGAACCTCAACGGAGACCCTTACGAGGAAGGGAAGATGATCAACGAGATTGCCCTGAGTGTTTCCATGATAGACGATGCCGGTTTCCGTTCCGCCTACATTACCAAAGCGTCCGATCTTCTCGGTATCGGAAGGGAAGACTTTACGGAAAAAGTCAACGCCCTCCGCCAGGAAAGGATGAGCCAGGCTGCCACCTACCAGTCCGGCCAGAGGCAGTATGTTTCCAGGCAGGATCCTTCAGCCTACCGCAAGGCGGTCCAGCAGAAGACTCCTGAAGACAAGGCTGATGACGAACTCCGTAAAAGCGAACAGGATCTGCTATACCTCCTTCTTAAATTCGGAAGGCAGATTCTCCATAACCTCAACAATGCAATGGTGGGCGCGGAAAAAGTCTACGAACCAACTGTCTCCGAATATATTCAGCAGACGCTCCAGGTTGACGGCCTGCAGATTACCGACCCCGTACTCAAGAAAATCTACGACCTCTACTTTGAGAATATCAAGGCAGGAGACAGCACCACTGAAGTGGAAAGGTTTTTCATGAGCAGCATGGAACAGGAAATCTCAGACACTGCAATAGAGATTCTGTCTTCTTCCTACCGTTTCCGCAGCGAGAAGATAGAAAGTTCCGTAGAGAGTCTTGGCAAGAATCTCTCTGCAGTTTTGCCGAGAACCGTTTACGTATATAAATCAAAAGTTATAAATTCGCGCCTTGCAACCTTGCGGGGCAAACTGCTGAGTCTTGACACTTCCCAGGAGGAAGAATCCAAGAAGCTTACAAAGCAGATTCAGCAACTGTCCACGATAAAGAGCCGGCTGCTCCGCGAGGCCAAATTCGCCAAATAGAAAGACATGGAAAAGAACTACAAGAGACATCTCATCACCGCAGCCCTTCCGTATGCAAACGGGAGTGTCCACATCGGCCATCTGGCAGGAGTTTATGTTCCTGCAGACATCTATGTCCGCTTTCTCCGCCTGAAGGGAGAAGATGTGCTTTTCATCTGCGGAAGCGATGAGCATGGCGTTCCAATCACATTCAAAGCCAAGGATTTGGGATGCTCTCCGCAGGAAATCGTGGATAAGTATCACGCAATAATAAAAGACTCGTTCAACCGATTCGGAATCAGTTTCAGCATCTACTCCAGAACAAGTTCCAAGATTCATGCAGAAACAGCCTCTGAATTCTTCAAGAAACTCTACGACGAGGGCAAGTTTATAGAAAAGGAGAGCGAGCAGTATTATGATCCCGCAGCACAGGTATTCCTGGCAGACCGCTACATTATGGGCACCTGCCCCAAGTGCGGTAACGACAAGGCCTACGGAGACCAGTGCGAAAAGTGCGGAAGCACCCTGTCACCTGAGGAACTGATTGACCCTCACTCCAGGCTCAGCGGAGAGAAGCCGGTAAAGAAGATGACAAAGCACTGGTATCTTCCTCTTGACAAATACGAAGAATGGCTCAAGGATTGGATCATAGACGGCCACAAGGAGTGGAAGACCAACGTTTACGGCCAGTGCAAGAGCTGGATAGACGGAGGCCTCAAGCCAAGAGCCGTCACAAGAGACCTGGACTGGGGCGTTCCCGTTCCGCTAGAGGATGCCAAAGGCAAGGTTCTCTACGTGTGGTTCGACGCCCCTATCGGCTATATCTCCAACACCAGGGAACTTCTTCCAAACGACTGGGAGAAATGGTGGAAGAGTCCGGATACCAGGATGATACACTTCATCGGCAAAGACAACATCGTATTCCACTGCATAGTGTTCCCGTCTATGCTCAAGGCATACGGAGACGGTTACATCCTGCCGGAAAATGTTCCGGCAAACGAATTCCTGAACCTTGAGGGAGACAAGATCTCCACTTCCCGCAACTGGGCTATCTGGCTGGAAGAATATCTGGAACAGTTCCCGGGCCAGCAGGACGTTATGAGATATGTTCTCTGCGCCAATGCTCCTGAGACCAAGGACAACGATTTCACCTGGAAAGATTTCCAGGCGCGCAACAACAGCGAGCTCGTTGCCATCTACGGAAACTTTGTAAACCGCGCCCTTGTGCTTACCAACAAATACTTCGAGGGCGTTGTTCCGGGCTATGCGGAAGAAGACCTCACCCCTGAGGACCGCAAGCTTATGGAGGCAGTTCCCGAGATTGTGTCAAACCTCAACAACTACCTGGAACACTTCAAGTTCCGCGATGCGATAAAGGAAGCAATGAACCTGGCAAGGCTGGGAAACAAATACCTTACGGAAACCGAACCTTGGAAAGTTTACAAGACGGATCCGAAGAGGGTTGCAGTAATCCTCAACCTTTGCCTTCAGATCTGCGCAAATCTTTCCATAGCCTTCGAGCCTTTCTGCCCGTTCTCTTCAAAGAAACTGCAGGCAATGCTCGGCCTTGCGCAGAAGAAGGATGAAATTTGTCCTCAAAGCGCACCGGAAGGCCTTGTAAGATGGGAGAATCTCGGAAGATGGGATCTTCTTAAGGAAGGAGACAAAATAGGCACTCCCGAGCTTCTTTTCAGCAAGATAGAGGATGAGGCTATCCAGGCCCAGACAGACCGCCTTGCCGCCATCAAGAAGGCCAATCAGGAAAAGGAAGCCGCCGAGGCCGCCAGCCACCCGGAACCTCTGGCTCCGGAGTGCACAATAGACGATTTTGCCAAGATGGATATCCGAACCGCCACCGTCCTCCAGGCAGAGTCAGTGCCGAAGACAGACAAACTCCTTAAGCTGACCATAGATACCGGAGTAGACCAGAGAGTCATCGTTTCCGGAATCGCCGAGTATTACAAACCTGAGGATATGGTGGGCAAGCAGATTTGCATACTGGCTAATCTCAAGCCTCGCAAGATCAGGGGCATAGAGAGCAACGGAATGATCCTTATGGCAAAAGATGTCACCGGAAAGATGAGATTCATCACTCCTCAGGAAGTCATGCCAAACGGCGCCAAGATTGGCTAAAGCCTGTAATTGAGAATCTCCAGTTCCTCTTTGCTGTAGAGAATCTTTTCGAGAATTGGCCTGAGTTCTTCCTTGAAGATAAACACAAGAAGAACAAGAATCACCAGGATGGCCAGAATGGTCAACAGAACAAGCAGGACTCTTGAGCTCCTGCTTTTCTTTTTTGCAGGTTCCTCAGCGACAGGCTCCTCAACAACCTCCGCCACTGGCTCAGGTTCAGGCATTGGCTCAGGTTCAGGCTCAACCACCGGCTCTGAAACAGGCTCCGGCTCTGGTTCGGGCACGGGCTCCGGTTCAACGACCGGCTCGAGTTCTTCTGTAATTATAACCTCCTCCGGCTTCTCTCTGAAGTCGAGAGTTGAAAGGCCGAATGTTTCTGTGGAAAGTTCAAATCCCGGAGCGGGATCCACGCTGTAACCGTTTTCCTTGTCAAAGAGAAACGTTCCGAATCCTTCAAGCGTAAAAGACCCCTCCTTTTCCACCTTTACCCTCAAATCTTCCAGATCCCTGTGCAGTGCCTTTTTCGCCGCCATACGGGAGATTTCCCGCTGAAGGGCATATTCGTTCAGCAGAATATCGTTTGAAGAAAGGTTGTAGTTGTCAAAAGCCAGTTTCTTTGAAGGAGGGCAGATCACCATTCCGTCCTCGGAGAAAGAAGCAGGCACATCCTCCAGACGGATAGCGCCCATAAAAGGAAGTATGAGTTCCCCGTCGCGGAGAACGATTTTTCTGAATAGGGAGGAAAGGTCTGCTTCCATTGCTCAAAGATTTTCGCGACAAAGTTACTTTAATTTGCCGATTTACATTAAATGTTCCAAAAGATTTGGAACATAGTCAAAAAAAATATACTTTTGCAGTCCCAAAAAACAAGTTCTGCCTGCATAGCTCAGTTGGTTAGAGCACATGACTGTTAATCATGGGGTCCTAGGTTCAAGTCCTTGTGCAGGCGCAAAAAAGATGGCTTTCAATGCCATCTTTTTTGTTTCAGTCTCTACGTTTGCGCCTGAGCCCCAACGGAGTAAGGACAATGTCCTTGATCTTGGAGATTCCTTTTGAACGGTTTGTGTTCACCGCTACTTTCCTTGTAAAGTCTTCCGGATCCAGGTTGCGAGCCTTGCAGTATCTTTCCAGAATAGCCTTCATCATTGGAGCGTCAAAATGAATATTGCTCATATCCTTTGCACTGCGCATCAGGCTTCGGTTCTGGAACTGGACCCTGTTAAGGTCTATAAGCTGGAACTTGAATTTTCCGTCTTCTATACTGTAAAGTATGTTGTCTATGTTGAAATCGTTGTGAACCAGCCCCTTATTGTGGAAGGAAGCCGCATAGGCGGCAAAAGCGTCTATGAAAGCGGCAGTCTGGGGCTCGCTTATATCCTTGTGCCTAAAGTCCGTTATCGGCCTGTAAGGCGTGAACACGCATACATAGCATCCTGTGTGAAAGAAAAGCCCCTTGTTTTTCTCCACGTATCCCACGGGAACAGGAACATCTACCCCAAGGGAAAGAAGCCTCATGGAATACTCGTATGAACGCTTTGCCTTGGTTGGCCTGAGAAAAGAATAGACAACTCTGTTGAACTCCGTTGGCTTTTTGAAAATCTTTACAACCAGATGAAGCCCGTTTACCGTAACATCCTCAACGATGTTGCGGAAATTCCTGTAAACATTTTCTGCTTTGTAGGAATGGCTCAAAGCCTCCACAAGAAAGCCTTCCAGGTGCTTGTATTCAGGATTGACTACTACTTTCATACTCTCAGGAGCAAAGATAAAGAAAAAGCCGGCTTCCTGCCGGCTTTTTCCTGTTTTTTCAGGTTGTTTTACTTGATAACAACTACGCGGTTGAGAGTCTTGTCGGTCTGGCTGAATTCCATAGTTCCGCCAAGGTTCTTCTCACTCATCTTGTAGTTTCCGCCACAAGCCTTGATAATGTTGAGAACTGCATCCAGACGAGCCTGGCCGAGTTTCTCGTTAGTCTTTGCAGAACCGGTTGCGCTGTCAGCAGCACCTTCGATCTCGAATACGCGATCCTTGTTGGAAGCCATAGAAGTGTTGACAAAGTACTTGATGCTGTTCTTCTGATCCTCGGTAAGAGTGCTCTTGCCAAGAGGGAAGTAAACTGCAAATGGAGCTGGAGTGTACTTGGTCTCGCCTGGCAGGTAAACGGTCTCGCCGTTACCCTTCTTAGCCTTCTCTGCGTCAATGTCATCCTGCAGCTTCTTGTTCTTTGCGTTGATGTCTTCCAGAGCCTTGCTCAGGTCCTTGATCTTGTTGTTGAAAGGAGTTACGTCAACAGGAGCGTGAGCCCTTGAGAATTCCCTGTTCTTGAACTGGTATGCAAGACCGAGGGAAATGGATCCGATATACTCCTGGCGAGAACCTGCTTTGTGCCAGTCAAAATCCTGGTTAACTACAGTCTGGTTAATATCCAGAGTAACATCCAGAGCAGAGCATACACGGAACATGTTGTAGATACCGACAGCTACTATAAGCTCCTGATTAGGGCGTTTCCCTTTTGGATTTGTAGTAATACCCAAACCTGCACCAATATAAGGAGCGATATCCCAGAATCTGTCTGAACGGTATCCGCCAAGAGCGTTGGAAATATTCCACATCAGATCACCTCTAACCTGGTGGAGGTTCATCTTCTGCTTGTAGCCCCAGTCATAAGCATCTTCCTTATCTACATAAGGATTTCCGGACCATGCTGGAGGAGTTGGAGAAGCGGCTTTTACATTATAGTAGAAACCCTGAGACTTAATGCCATAATATCCGAGTCTGATACCGAAGCAAGGGGTAATCCACTTTCCGATATAGCCCTGAACTGCAGGAGCGAATCTGTCCTTGAAATCAAGGTGAAGATCCTGCTCGCCCTGATAGTAGTTGAAACCACCGGCTACACCGATAAATACATTGTCAAAAAGACGATTGGTCTCGTAAGGACCTCTAACAGTCTGAGCTTCTGCGCCTTTTATTACCTGAGCATTTATGCTTACAAAGGTAAGAACGCATACAGCTGCTGTCACAAACAGTTTTTTGATGTTCATATAAGATAATTTTTAGGTTTATATTTCATTGTCAGCAACTGCAAATATAATTATTATTTTCAATATAACAACTATTTATAAAAAAAGAGGATGGCCAGAAGCCATCCTCTCCATCTTTTGACTTCAGGTCTGATTACTTGATCACAACTACGCGGTTGAGAGTCTTGTCAGTCTGGCTGAACTCCATTGTTCCACCAAGGTTCTTGTCAGCAATCTTGTAGTTGCCGCCGCAAGCCTTGATAACGTTGAGAACTGCATCCAGACGAGCCTGGCCGAGTTTCTCGTTAGTCTTTGCTGAACCAGTTGCACTGTCAGCAGCACCTACGATCTCGAAAGTACGATCCTTGTTGGTTGCCATAGCAGTCTCAACAAAGTACTTGATGCTGTTCTTCTGAGCGTCTGTAAGAGTGCTCTTTCCGAGAGGGAAGTAAACTGCGAATGGAGAAGGAACGACCTTGGTCTCGCCAGGAACGTAAACGGTCTCTCCACCCTTCTTCTTTGCCTTCTCGGCGTCGAGGTCAGACTGCAGCTTCTTGTTGAGTGCGTTAGCGTCCTCGAGAAGCTTGTTCAGATCCTTAATCTTGTTGTTGTAAGGGGTTACGTCAACAGGAGCGTGAGCTCTTGAGAACTCTCTGTTCTTGAACTGATATGCAAGACCGAGAGCTGCAGAAGCAATGTACTCTGGCTTATGGTGACGGGAATCGCCATCATATCTCTGGTTTACAACACTCTGGTTGATATCCAAAGTAAGATCCAGAGCCTTGCCAAGACGGAACATAGTGTACATACCGGCAGTTACGCCAAGCTCCACATCTCTATGGTACTTGCCACCGATCTTCTTGTTAGTTCTGTTCCACATAACGCCTGCTCCGAGGTAAGGAGCGAAGTCAATGAACCTGTCGGCCCTATAGCCGCCAATTGCATTGGAGATGTTCCACATAAGGTCACCTCTAACGTAGTTCTGGTTGAACTTCTGATTTCCACCTGTAAGGCTCATAGGATCCTCGCAGTAAACGTTAGTTACCTTGTTGAAACCCTTAGCCTGGATACCATAGTAACCCAGTCTTATACCTACTGAAGGAGTGATCCACTTTCCGATGTAACCCTGAACTGCCGGAGCAAGTCTCTTGGTCCATTCGATTGAGTGGTCATTCTCACCCTGATAGTAGTTAACGCCACCGGCTGCACCGATGAAAACGTTGTCGAAGAGACGGTTAGTCTCATAAGGGCCTCTGAGGGTCTGAGCCTCTGCACCCTTTACAACCTGCGCATTTACGCTAGCTGCAGCTACAGCGCAAATGGCAACTGTCAAAAAGAATTTTTTCATGGTCATTTAAATGATTTATGTAAATAGTTTTATAGTCAATAATCGTCGCAAATATATGTATTTTTTCTCTCCCCTCAAAAAAATTGACTCTTTTTTTACATTTTTCAGCTGTAATTATTCCGGATCTACTTTGACTGTCAGCCTGTTATGGTTGTTTATAATCGTTTTTGCGGCATTCTGGACATTCTCTTTTGTAACAAATTTGTCAATAATTTCGTCGGTAAGGTTCATATCGTAGCCATAAAGGTAATATTGCTGGAGCAAATTATCCCAGTAGGACGGATTCTTCTTGGACTCAGGGATGTTTTTCTTCATCATCTCGATAGTTTTACCCATTTCCTCGTCTGTAGGGCCTTCTGCGGCCAGTGTCTCTATTCCTTTATAAACCTTTTCAACAAGTACCGGAGCCTTGTCCTTGCCGGTTTCGAACGAAACACCGAAGTAATACCTCTCGTTAGGAAGCGGAGAAACGTGTCCGCTTACTCTCGGGCTGTAGGTTCCGCCGTCTTCCTCCCTGAGGGATGCGATGTAGCGCATGTTCATGATATAGGTCATCGCGCGGTTGATGGCGCTGTTTTCAAGATTCTTCTCCATAGGACCCTGGTAGAGAACGCTGGCGTATGTGTTCGGGTTCTCCATCTTGATTTCCTTGGTCACGAGATTCTCACCGTCTGCCGGATAGAGCTTGTGGTCTACCATAGCCCTCGGCTTCTTTGACTTGACTGGCAGGGATGCGACATATTTCTCTACAAGAGGCTTTAAAGTCTCAGGATCAAAATCGCCGACAACAAATACCTTTGCACCTACCGCATCGCCGAAGAGCATGGCATTACCCTTGTTAATTGCCTCAACAGAAACCTTATCCAGAAGTTCGGCGCCGAACATTGTGGTTCTCGGGCTATTGTTGGTCTCTGCAGCGGCACGGAGCATTTCATACTGGTACTCAGGATTGCTGCCAAGGTTGGCTGCGATGGTTTTCATCTGGCCCATAGTGGTCTCGAACTCTTTGGCGTCGCATCTTGGCTCGGTAAAGAACAGATACATCAGCTGGAGAGCGGTCTCGATGTCCTTGTTGGAAGAAGAAGCATTCACCCCGCTGTGGGTATCGTTAACATAATTGCTGGCTGAAACATTCTTGCCGGCAAGCATCTTGCGAACGGTGTTGGCAGGGAACTGGCCCACTCCGGCGTTGGAAACGTAGAAATAACGGACGTTATCGTCAAAGCTCGGAAGAAGCTCTTGAGGGAGCATACTCTTTCCGCCATCCTGGATGAGGGTAAATGAAACCCTGTCCTTACGGACATCAGTAGGATATACATATACTGTGACACCGTTGCTCAAGGTCCATACCTTGCTGCCAAGGTAGCCGTCCTCTTCTTTCTTAACCTTTCCGGCCTTGATCTTGGATGCATCCAGAAAGTCCTTTGCGATTTCCTCTACCTTTGGAGCTGCAACTTCTGCCTTGAAGGCATTTGTAAAGTACTCGACAAGTTTTTCTTCGGTAGGGAAAGAAGCTGCATCCTTGGTAGCTCCTGTAAGGAACAGGACACTGTTCTTGAGGGAAAGGAAGGATCCTCCCTGGCTGAACATCTGGTTAATCATATCCACATTCAGCATTCCTATCATCTGCTTTGCCATTGCGTTCAGGGTTGAAGGCTCGCAGTAAGGCTCATTGTTGAGGAAATACTGGACAAGCTGCATGGCAAGCTGGTTATTGGTGCGGGTTGCAGCCCTGTCTTCTGCTGCCTGATAGCCTCTAAGGAGAGAAGCCTTCGCCCTTTCGAACTCATCTGCGGTAAATCCGTATTTCTCTGCCTGACGTGCAATGCCCACGATAATGTTAACAGCATCCTCAATCCTGTTGTCCTTTACGGCTGCTCCGAGAAGGCCGATATCCATAGTCTCGCAAACGTTCTGGTCTGAATAGCTGGCCTGGATAAACGGAGCGTCCGGCTGCTTGGAAGCGTCTGAAAGTCTCTCGTTGAGCATTGAAGAAACAAGGTCCTTTACAGCATCTATCATAAAATACTGAGGAGTGGTTTTCATAGCCTTTGGAAGAGCCTTCTCCTTAGTAATAAGAAGCAGCTGGGTGTTGTTTATTTCCGGATCGTTGAACACAAGGGAGATCGGCTCATCGTTGTCCGGGATGTTTATAACCTCCTTTACCGGCTCGGCTTCTTTCTTAGGAATCACGCTGAAAAACTCCTTGATTTTACCCTCGATATAGTCGGGATCCACATCGCCGACAACAATAATTGCCTGATTTCCCGGATAGTACCAGGTCTTGTAGAAATCTACAAGTTCCTGAGGATTGAAGGTGGAAAGGCACTGCTCGTCACCGATGACATTGCAATCCGCATACTTGGTTCCCTTGAACAAAACCTTGAAGAGAGCTTCCTGCTGCCTTCTCTGGGCAGTATTGCCGCTTCTCCACTCCTCGATGATAACTCCCCTTTCCTTCTCGACCTCTGCAAAATCGTTGGTAACGAAGGCTGCGTCGTTCTGAAGGATTACCAGGGCGGTGTCAATCAGGAACTGCTTGTCAGTAGGAATTGTGCTGAGCGTGTAGACGGTGCTCTCAACTCCGGTCATAGCATTGATGTTGGCTCCGAAGATGAGGCCGTTCTTTTCCAGATAACTCATCATGGTATTGCCAGGGAAGTCCTTGTTTCCGTTGAAGCACATGTGCTCCAGGAAGTGAGCCAGACCTCTCTGGGCAGGAGTCTCGTTGATGGCTCCCACATTGGTAGCGATATAGAACTCGGCCCTCTTTTCAGGGTTGGCGTTCTGACGGATGAAATAAGTCAGGCCGTTATCAAGTTTGCCCACCCTGACCGCCGGGTCAAGAGGCATCTCCTGCATCTGGGCATAGGAAAATACGCCCATAAGCATCAAAGAAAAAAGAAAAATCAGTTTTTTCATGATATATATACCTATTTATATTTGTTTGTTCCGGTTATTAGACGCAACAAGGTCTGCAAAACTACACTATTTTTTGGAATATTCCTTTTTTTTCTATCTTTGCAGCCCATTTATAAACAAAACACAATTAGAGATGTTAAAGAATTACGAGACCGTTTTCATTGCAACTCCCGTTTTGTCTGAAGCTCAGATGAAGGAAACGGCAGCCAAATACATCTCCCTTATAAAGGAGAACGGCGGCACAGTTGTCAGTGAAGAGGATTGGGGGCTGAAGAAACTTGCCTACCCTATCCAGAAGAAGACCTCCGGTTTCTACCATCTGGTAGAATTCCAGGCAGAACCGTCTTTCATAGACGTACTTGAAACACAGTATCGCCGCGACGAGAGGATCATCCGTTTCCTCACCTTCGCAATGGACAAGGACGCTGTGGCTTACGCAGAAAAGAGAAGAGCAAACTGGGCAGCAAAGAAGAACGCCGCTGCTGAAAAGAAAGAGAACAACCAGTAACAGGAGGAAGAATTATGGCACAGAGAAATGACGAAAATGCAGATATCCGCTATCTGAATCCCGTTACCGTAGAGGTAAAGAAGAAGAAGTACTGCCGTTTCAAGAAGGCAGGCATCAAGTATGTAGATTACAAGGATGCAGAGTTCCTGAAGAAGTTCCTCAACGAGCAGGGAAAGATCCTTCCTAGGCGTCTTACCGGTACTTCCCTCAAATTCCAGAAGAAGGTGGCTCAGGCTATCAAGCGCGCACGCCACATCGCTTTGCTCCCTTACGTTACTGACCTTTTGAAATAAGGAGGAGAGATTATGGAAGTTATTCTTAAGGAAGATGTCCGCAAACTTGGACACAAGAACGATATCGTTACCGTAAAAGACGGTTACGCTAACAATTTCCTTTTCCCTCAGGGACTTGCAATCCTTGCAACCGCTTCCGCAAAGAAGCAGCTGGCAGAGACTATCAAGCAGAGAGCCCACAAGGAAGAGAAGCTTGTCGCCGATGCAAAGGCAGTGGCAGAGAAGGTTAACGGAATTGCCGTTACTATCCCTACCAAGGTTAGCCAGAGCGGCAAGATCTACGGTTCTGTAAACAACATCCAGGTAGCCGAGGCTCTTGCAGCCCTCGGATACGAGATCGACAGAAGGAAGATCGAGCTCAAGGATGCAGACAAGATTTCCGAAATCGGAACTTACGAGGCTATCATCGACATCTACAGAGGTGTCGAGGCTACCGTTAAGGTAAACGTGGTTGACGAGGAAGGAAAGGTTACAGAAAAGAAAGAGGCTGCTGAATAATTAGCGCCCCTTTAAAGAAAGAAAACCCGAAGGCCTGAGCTTTCGGGTTTTTGCTTTTAGATAGGATTGATATCCAGGTCCGAGGCCTTGCCCTTGTAAACAGGAGGCCTTTTCTCCAGGAACGATCTGATTCCCTCCAGATAATCCTCTCCCTTGTAAACTCTGGTACGATATGCGTTCACCTTCTCGAAGCTCTCCGATGCAATCACCGTGGCGGCCTTGCTGAGAATCCTGAACTGGCGCTTTATTGCGCTGATGGACATCACGCTGTTTCTTCTGAGCGGGTTGAGGAAATTCTCCTCCAGCATCTTGTCCAGTTCCTCAGGCTTTGCTATCCTGTTAATCAAGCCTACGTTCAAGGCATCCTGGGCGGTTATCGGAGTCGCGAGGAAAAACATTTCCCGAGCCTTATTCATTCCTAGCTGGTTGATAAAGTGCATGATTCCGGATGCGTTGTAAGGTATTCCTATCTTGGCCGGAGTAATGGCAAAAGTGGCGGTATCCGCACTGACTATCATATCGCAGGAAAGGCAAAGGTCGCAGGCCCCGCCCCATACGGTTCCGCTAACGCAGGCGATAACAGGTATCGGAGTCTCCTGCACCTTTCTGAGAAGCTGCTCCATCGGCACGTCGTATGCCAGAGGATCTTCCCCGTTTTGAGGAAGCTCGCGGATATCGTGTCCCGCACTCCACACCCCGTGGCTGCACTTGGCCTTGATTACAACACCCACGCACTCCTTGTCATAACCTTTCTGGATGGCGTGGCTAAGTTCCTGGCACATTTCCTTGCTCAGGCAGTTGAAATGTTCTTGAGCACGCATCTCGACATAGCAGATGCGGTCTTTTATTGTTGTTTTAACTAGCATATCGAAGAAGTTTTCCCAAAGATAATGAAAAAAGAGACGGCCAATCATCTTGACCGTCCCTTTTTCTTGACAGAAAGCCGTTCAGATTACTTCTTTACAGGAGCTTTCTTTGCAGGAGCCTTCTTTGCTACCGGCTTCTTTACAGCTGGCTTCTTTGCAGCAACCTTCTTTGCTACCTCAGCCTTCTTTGCAACAACGGCCTTCTTAACGGCAGCCTTCTTTGCAACAACAGCCTTCTTAACAGCAGCCTTCTTTGCAACAACGGCCTTCTTTACCTCAGCCTTCTTTGCAACAACAGCCTTCTTAACGGCAGCCTTCTTTGCAACAACAGCCTTCTTAACAGCGGCCTTCTTAGCAACAACAGCCTTCTTTACTTCGGCCTTCTTTGCAACAACAGCCTTCTTTACTTCGGCCTTCTTTGCAACAACGGCCTTCTTTACTTCTGCAACCTTCTTTGCAACAGGTTTCTTAGCAGGAGCAGCCTTCTTTGCAGGGGCTTTCTTTACAGCTGGCTTTGCAGCTGGTTTTGGGGCAGCCTTCTTAGGCTCAGCCTTCTTTACAGGAGCTTTTTTAGTTACCATAATGTTTTGTATTAAAGAGTTAGTGATGTTATTTGCGCTTTGAAACCGGAGCTTCCTTTAGAAGTTCAACGAGATACTTCCAGCACTTGCCCACGCTCTCGATGTTTACTCTCTCGTCTGGTGAGTGAGGAGAGAAGATTGTAGGGCCGAAGGAAATCATATCCCACTCAGGATAGGTAGCTCCGAGAATACCGCACTCCAGTCCGGCGTGGATTCCCGTAACCTCAGGCTCCTTGCCGTATAGTTTCTTGTAAACGTCCTTGGAAACCTTGAGGATAGGAGAATTCATATCCAGCTGCCATCCGGAATAGCCGCCGCTGAAAGTACACTTTCCGCCAGCCAGTTCAACGATGGCCCTCATGCTTTCTGCAAGCTCGTACTTTTCGGAATCGATGGAACTTCTCATCAGAGAGTGGATCTTGATGGTCTTGGCATCCTGCTGGATGATAGCCATGTTGTTGGATGTCTCTACAAACCCAGGAACGGTGTCGCTCATTCTCCATACTCCGTTAGGAATGGAAGCGATAGCCCTGACGATTGCAAGAGCCGTTGCCTTCTCGATTGCAGGAGCCTTCTCCTTCACTGGAGTTGTCGTAATCTTCAGGTCCTTGTCTGTATACTGATACTCAAAAGTGGCTTCCTTGCGGATCTTGCTCACGTGGAGAGCGAGCTTTCTCTCGTTCTTCTTAGGAACTGCTATGATAGCATGGGAATCTCTTGGAATTGAGTTGCGGATGCTGCCGCCGCTGATGCTAACCAGGCGCGCATTAAGGTCTCTCATTACAGGAAGGAGAACTCTTGCAAGTATCTTGTTTGAGTTTGCCCTGTAGAGAACGATGTCCATTCCGGAGTGTCCTCCGATAAGTCCGCTAACTGCAATCTTCTTGAATACATATCCTGCAGGAACTTTCTCGTTCTTGTAATTGAAAGTTGCCTCGCCGTCCAGTCCGCCTGCACATCCCACATAGAGGATACCCTCTGTCTCGGAGTCAAGGTTTACGAGAATCTCGCCCTTGAGAACGCCTGGTTTCAAGGCTCTTGCGCCGGTCATTCCGGTTTCCTCGTCAACGGTGAACAGACACTCGATAGGACCGTGCTGCATAGTCTTTGACTGCAGAACTGCAAGTGCCATGGAAACACCCATTCCGTTATCTGCTCCAAGAGTGGTGCCGCTTGCGTAAACAAGGTCACCCACGATTCTCGGTTTGATAGGATCTGTCTCGAAGTTGTGCTTTACGTCCGGATTCTTCTGAGGAACCATGTCGAGATGTGCCTCGAGAATCAGGCCGGCCTTCTTCTCCATACCCTTTGTTGCAGGCTTGCGGATAACAACGTTTCCAACTTCGTCTTTGATAGTCTCGAGCCCGAGCTTCTTTCCGAAGTTGTAAACAAACTCTACTGCCTTATGTTCTTTTTTGGATGGACGCGGAACTTTTGCAAGTTCGTTGAAAATTGTC
This sequence comes from Bacteroidales bacterium, assembly GCA_017548505.1. Lineage (GTDB taxonomy): Bacteria > Bacteroidota > Bacteroidia > Bacteroidales > UBA932 > Egerieousia. The sequence goes on from JAFYZX010000061.1 coordinate 18,888, forward strand.
CAAACTTCCTTTGGTTGTAACTGATCGATAGTTTTCATTAATATCTGTGTTTAATCGTACTATTTTCCCAAAGCTAAATCCAGTGGAAAGTATGCAAGCCTTCCAAATTGGTAAACAGGAATTCTCGTCTGGCCGATGGCGGTCTGTCCGTCCAGCAGACGGGCTGTAACAACAAGCGGCATCCTGTATGCCACCTTGCCTTTTGACGCTGCTATCTCTTCTGCGGAAACTTCCGTGGCAATCTTCCCATCCGTCACTGTAAGCTCCAGGTAAACAGGACGTCCGCTCATATTGTCCGGAGGAAGGAGACCCTGCGTATCAGAGATTCTGAACACCACATAACTCTGCTTTGCATTCTTTGCCTTTGGTACTACTTCGAAGCTTGCAGTCTGTTTTGCAACTGTTGTTTTTCCGGTAAAGAGAGAAATGTATTCATTCTCCAGCATAGTCATTTTTTCAACTGCACTTCCGAGAGCCGCACCACTGTAGTTTGCATCAGTGTCCCCGGTAAGAATATCGATTTTCTTTTCGCGGAGGCGGAAGATAAGCTGTGCTGTTTCCTCTGCTTTTTTCTCAAGGCTTTTTGCTACTGTCTGAGTTTGCGGAACAGCAACTTTTTCCACTTCCCCATCTTCATTGGTCACGCTTTTATAAAGTTGTGTTGTCTGAGTAGCGAGATTTGCAACGCCCTCGCTGAAAGCGGGTTGCATCGGCGACGGAAATCTTGCCGGCGCTGTTTCAGCGGAGAAATAACCAGGTGCTACAATCAAACCCTGACTACAGAAATTAAGGAAATTTGCGCTAGCGTTTTTAGAGTTCCCGATGTTCAGCGCAACACACAAAGACTGGTCTGCTTCAACAAGTGGAGTAAGCTCGACTTCCTCTATTGTGCAACTGTTTTTTGATGAACGGTCTGCACTGGTTCCCAGATATTTTTCAGAATACGCCGCGTATGGACCTGCCGTGAATTTTGACAGCGAGACTGTTACAGTAACCCTTACAGAAGTTTGCGGAAGTGAATAGATGACAGTTCCTGCAGGAGCAGCGTCGGCACTTTTGAAAATCTGTGAGAAAGAGGGAGTTGCAGAGGTGAGCAGCAAAGCTGCGATTATAATCGATGTTCTCTTTGCTATTTGCATTTTCTTAATTGCTGGAAAGAATTGCTATGCAATTATAATAATTATTTGTCAATGTTGCTATTGCTCAGCGATATATTTCTCTTCCATCTCCTGTGACTCCAAAGCCAGTTGACCTTGTTGTTCCTTATATCCTGTTCCAGAAGACGCGCAAATTCTTTTGTCACAAAGTAATCTTCCATATTATGCGCCTCTTCTGTAATCTTCTCGAATTCAATATGATATTTGCCTCGCGACAAAAGATTCATCCTTAAATACGCAACAGGCATCTTGAGTTTTGAAGCAAGAAATTCAGGCCCCGGAAGCATATAGGTTTTCTGACCCAGAAAATCTACGACAGGATCGTGGTCGCCGATCGAATTCTGGTCTGATATCAAAACATAGATTGCCTTGCCGTCTTTGTTTTTCAAAGCGTGACGAAGTACCTGCTTGCTTTCCAGAACTTCTCCGGGAAACTGGAACTTTTTATATTCGCGCATTCGCAGTTTCTTGAATATCAGATCGGAGAACTTATTCCTCGCAGCCTTGTAAACCATATACACAGGATGGGAAGAGAAACTGTCTTCCGTTCGTTTTTCAGACGGAAGAATCGCGGCGCTTACAAGTTCCCAGTTTCCGCAATGTCCCATCACCAAAAGAACATTGTTGTATTTTTTCTGAAGTTCGTCGACAACTTCGGTTCCTGAAACCGAGATGTGTTTTCTCAATGCGGAAGCGGAATGTGCAAGATTCCAGATATTCTCCGCGAAAATATCGCACATGTGAGAGTAATATTTTGCGGTAAGGGATTTGATCTCCCCGTATTTCATTTCAGGAAAACTCCTTGCGATGTTAGCCACAATCACGGAGTATCTGTATCTTACTATTCTCCTTAGGATAAACGCAAAAACGCTCGAGAAAAAATAATGCACACGGAGAGGCAGAAGGCCCATTACATATAGAATACAGTAAACGACTCCGGCGAAAAACTTTTTCATGACTCATTTCCGATTTGCGGGTATAAAGATAATAAAGTTGTAACAATAATTCATTATATTTGAGTTTTGAAAGACAGGCGTTCTCAACGGACTTCAGGATGTCTGGCAAAACGGAAAAGAAAGTCCGGCAATAAAAAAAGATTTCACAACATGTTAAAACTTTGGGAAACCAATGCCCCTCTGTTTATCCTGATAGTGATTCTGATAGTGGTTGTTCCACTGCTTATCTTCTATCTGGTGAAAGCAAAAAGGGAGCATCCGAAGGGATTGATTGCAGCCGCTTTGAGTAACATGGGAGAAAGGTTCGGCTACTATATCATGAACGCCGTGCTGGCCCTGTTCCTTGCATCCAAATTCGGTATCAGCGATGATGCTGCCGGATGGATTTATGCGGTATTCTATTTCTCGATTTATGTTCTTGCCCTCCCTGGAGGCCTGATTGCAGACCGTCTGCAGAACTACAAGGGAACCATAATTTCCGGACTTCTGGTAATGGCTATCGGATATGCCCTTCTGGCAGTTCCGGTATTCGGAGAATCCTTCGCCGCCACAACCGGCCACATCTCCGGCATCCTGGTTTTCACCTGCTTTGCACTGCTTCTGATTGCTATCGGAAACGGACTTTTCAAAGGCAACCTGCAGGCTATTGTCGGCCAGATGTACGATAACTTCGAGGCTGAAGGCGCAAAGATTTCCAAGGAAGAGCTTGAAAGAAGAAAGACCAAGAGAGATCCTGGTTTCCAGATTTTCTACGTGTTCATCAACATAGGCGGAGTGATCGCTCCATTCGTCGCTCCACTTCTCAGAAGCTGGTGGCTCAAGGCTCACGACCTTGTCTATAATTCCAGCCTTCCGAAACTTTGCCATCAGTTCCTGAATGAATCAACCCAGATGACTGCCGAGCAGACAAACAATCTCACTCAGCTCGCAGAGCAGGTTCAGACTGGTGCACAGGCTCTTCCGGCAGGTGCAGAGTTCGCCGAGAATTACCTGAACGTATTCAATACTGGCGTTCATTATTCCTATATTGCATCAGTTGCCGCAATGGTGATTTCTCTCCTTATCTTCCTTGCAACCAAGAAGAAATTCCCTAATCCTGCAAAGAAGGAAAAGAAGGCTGTCGCAAACTACACAGAGGAAGAAAGGCTTGCAAACGCAAAGGAAATCAAGCAGAGACTTTATGCTCTGTTCGCAGTTCTTGGAGTTGCAGTATTCTTCTGGTTCTCATTCCACCAGAACGGCCAGAGCCTTTCATTCTTCGCCCGTGACTTTGTCAACACCGAGAATGTTCCGCCTGAGGTTTGGCAGTGCATAAACCCGTTCTTCGTAATCATTCTCACCCCTATCATCATGGGATTGTTCGCTTGGCTTGCCACAAGAGGAAAGAATGTTTCCACTCCGAGAAAGATTGCACTGGGTATGTTCATTACAGCCCTAGCCTACATCTTCCTGATCATTATCGCTTGCATCCACAAGTATCCTTCACTTGACTCGTTCGATACTTTAAGCGAGGCTGTCAAGGCTACGATGAGAACAAGCCCTGCGGTTCTGATTCTCACCTACTTCTTCCTTACTGTCGCCGAGCTGTTCATCTCTCCTCTGGGACTCAGCTTCGTTAGTAAGGTTGCCCCTAAGCATCTTCAGGGAATCTGCCAGGGACTCTGGCTTACCGCAACCGCTGTAGGAAACCTCTTTATCGCACTCGGAGTCACCATGCTCCGCAAGTTCCCTCAGCAGTGGGAAACCTGGGCTGTATTCGCTGCATTCTGCCTCATCTCAATGGGCGTTATGCTGGGTATGGTCAAGTGGCTCGAGAAGGTTACTTCTGACTAAACAGTAACTGCAAAGTGAAAGTTGCAGTAACTATATTGAATTGGAACGGCAAGGGCTTCCTCGAGAAGTTCTTGCCTTCCCTTTTCAATAGCCTGCAGCAAAGCAAGTTTGAGGCAGATCTGATAATCGCGGACAATGCTTCCACAGACGGTTCCATAGAATCATTCTCCACCAATCCAAAAATAAAGTGGATCCAGTTAGATAGAAACTACGGTTTTACCGGAGGCTACAACCGCGCGTTTGAAAAGCTGGACGGCTACAATTATTATGTCCTGATCAACTCGGACATTGAAGTGACAGACGGATGGCTGGACACTCTGATAGACTTTATGGAGAGCCATCCTGAAGCCTCTGCCTGCCAGCCGAAAATCCTCTCCTTTGCCAACAAAAATCAGTTCGAGTATGCCGGAGCCGCAGGAGGTTTCATAGACAAATGGGGATTCCCTCTTTGCAGGGGAAGAATCCTCTCCTGCGTGGAGGAAGACAAGGGCCAGTATGACAATCCTCAGCGATGTTTCTGGGCATCAGGAGCCTGCATGGTTGTCAGAAGTGAAACCTATCGCAAACTCGGAGGCCTTGAAGAAAAATTCTTCGCCCACATGGAGGAAATCGATTTCTGCTGGAGAGCAGCTCTTGCCGGCGGAGAAATCTGGTGCGTGCCTCAAAGCAAAGTCTATCACGTGGGAGGCGGAACCCTTCCCAACAACTCGCCGAGGAAACTCTACCTCAACTACCGCAACAACCTTCTGATGCTCCACAAAAACCTTCCGGAAAAAGGCAAAAACACCAAGATTTTCCTACGTAAATGCATCGACGGGCTCTCAGCAGTCTGCTATATCTTCCAAGGCAAATTAAGCTATTTCAAAAGCGTTGTAAAAGCCCATCGCGATTACACAAAACTCAAGGCAAAAGTTAAAGTCTCTTCTGCCGATCATCTCCCGTACGGCGTTCTTCCTTATTCCATAATAAAGAAGTTCTTCACCGGCCACAAAAAGTTCTCTCAGCTTCAAAAATAAAAAAGTTATTCCAGACTTAATTCTACGACTCGTATAATCATCGAGGAGGAAGCTTACCTATCTTTTGCAGGAACTCCGCGGGAGTTACGACAATGGGTGATTGGGGAAAATGCTTTGTGTTTCCCGTTATCAGGAAGGTATCTTCCTTTGACAGAGCCACTTCATAAAAGACAATATCATCCGGATCGGGAAACTCTTCTGCTGAAGGGACCCTTTCAGATGAAATGCCATTGCTCTTGATATAACTGATAATACTTTCTGTCAAGTTATCGGGAAGATTGAACTTCTCCCGATGAAGGACTTCTTCATACTCAGCGATGATTTCATCGTTATAGAGTGGAGTAACATCGCCCTTGAATAAAGATTCCACAGCCAGAACCACTGCGGTGTCTGACCGTTTTGAAATCAATGCAGAAACTAAAACATTTGTGTCATACACAGCAAATACTTTCATCGTTCTTTTCTTGCCGCACGGATTTCCTCGTTGATCTCATCTTGAGATAATTGAGGGAAAGCACCTGCTTCAGCCATCGCACGGATAGTCCTGAATGCCTTCATCCCTTCGTTTTCTTCCGCCTTTGCTGCAATGTCGCCCTTGATTTCAAACGGAATCTTTCCGCGCTGAACAACTGCCTTGGCAAAAATATTCATTGCGGTATTGGCACTCATACCAAACTGAGAGCAAAGAGAGTCAAAAGAACTCTTGAGATTGGAATCCATCCGGACTGTCATAGAAACTTGAGCCATAATTCAAACTTTTAGCAGTGCAAATATATTAAATTTACATCACTATGCAACAAATTTACTGCATTTTGCTTTAATTATACAAGTAACGATGGTCGGTTGATGCTTTCTTTTTTCCGCATCCATTTTTTTGCGAAAATAAAGCACGCAGAGGAATAACGGATGCCAAACGGTAAAATTGACTATGTCCGCCCCCAAAAAAGGATGATTCAATAAAAAAGGTATTCCAGTGTGGGCTGAAATACCTTTTATTCTCAGACTCAAACCACGAACGTGGAGAATCGGAAAAATTAGTCTTCGTCGATGGTCCAGGTGAAGACGCGAAGGCCAAGGGCAGGCTTGAGGGCGTCTATCTCTTTGAGCCTTTCCTTCAGGCGCTTTGCGGCATCGTCATCCACAAAGGTTACCATAGCCGAATTCATTGTTGGCCAGGCGTGAGAGCCCAGATGTGGCTCACCATCCTTTGAGCCTCTTCCCTGTACCTGCTCCCACAATGTGAAGCCTTTAATGAAGACCTTTTCCAGAGCCTCCATAACGGCAGCTCCCTGTGCCTCGTTGTATGCTATAAAAACTGCTTTCATGTCTTAACTGTTTTGAGGTATTGCTTGAGTCTGGTTTGCTGCTTTCAGAGCCTTCTTTCTTTTTCTGGTAAGGCCGAATGCCGCGAAGATTGTATAGAGTACTGGAACGAATACCAGGGTAACCACGGTAGATACGCTAAGTCCCCAGGCAACGGTCATACCCATACCTCTCCAAACTTCTGAACCTTCTCCTCTTCCCAATGCCAGAGGAAGCATACCCAGAACTGTGGTAAGGGTAGTCATAAGCACAGGACGGAGCCTTGAACGGCCACTGTCCACAACGGCGCGGATGACACCCATTCCCCTTTCGCGGTTGAGGTTGGCGTAGTCAACGAGCACAATACCGTTGTTAACCACAATACCGATTGTCATAACGGCTCCAACCATCGCCATAATACTCAAAGGAGTTCCTGTGAGCACAAGTCCGATGAGAACTCCCACGAATGCGAACGGAACAGCGAACATGATCACGAACGGATATGTCAGACTCTCGAACTGTGCTGCCATTACAATGAACACCAGGATGATAATCAAAACCATCAGGAGTCCCAGGCTCTGGAATGTCTGAACCTGGTCATCGTATGTACCGCCTATTTTCCAGCTTACTCCGGCCGGAAGGCCATTCTCCTCGATCTTGGCGGATATGGCCTCGTTCATGTCTGATGTGGCCATGCCGTCAGGAAGCGGAGCGGTTACGGAAACATATCTTTCACGGTCCTTCCTGGCAATGGTAGGAGGAGTCATTGCTTCCACGATGGTTCCGAGCTCCCTCAGCTTAATTGCCTGGCCTGTGGATGAATAAACGGTAATATTTTCTACATCCTTCATGCTCTGCCTGTATTCTGGGGCATATCTTACACGGATATCATACTCGTCTCCGCTCTCGCGGTATTCGGAAGCGATGGCACCGTTGATACGGTTGCGGAGGAATGTTGCCACCGTTGCCGTATTCAGTCCATACTGAGCTATTTTCTCTCTATCCAGATCCACCTGATATTCAGGAATGTAGTCATCACGGCTAACCACGGTCTGCTTAACGCCCAGTTCCTTGAACCAGGAAGAAACCAGTGCGGCAGCCTCGTCTGTCGCCGAGAAATCATAACCATAGAGATCTATCTGGCAGACTGTCTGTCCTCCCATACCTCCCTGCTGTCCGCCGGCCACAACGTTGAACCTTCTGATCTGGTTGTACTCGGCAAGCTCGCTCATCATTATGTTGGAAATTTCCTTGATGCTCCTTTTACGCTTTTCCATACTTCCGCAGCTGATGTTCATGCTGATAATGTGGCTTCCGTTGGATCGCATGCTCGCAAACATATTGTCAGAGTCTGCTGTTCCTTCCGCAAGTCCCAGTCTCTGGATTTCAGGGAATTCAGCCCTCCATCTGCGGTCCAGTTCAAGAGCCAGGTCACGTGTGATTTCCTGGCGTGTTCCCACCGGCAGCTGAACGGTAACGGAAATACGTCCGTTATCCTGCTCTGGAATAAACTCGGACTTCATAAGAGGGCCGCAAATCGCACCAACAGCCGCCAGAACTGCAACAGCAATTGCAACAACAATCCTCTTGTGCCTGAGAGCCCAGTCCAAAACCTTGGCATAGAAGCGGCTCAGCCAATCCAGGAACTTGTTGATAGGAGTAAAAATCAGTTTGTACCATCCGGCATCCTTGTCCTTGTTGTGGGCCCTGAGCATCGTGGAGCACATCATAGGAGTCAAAGCCAATGCGCAAAGGGTGGATACGGTAATCACTATGCTGACCATCCATCCCAGCTGGCGGAACATGATTCCCGCAAGACCGCTGACCAAAGTCATAGGCAGGAACACGGCAAGTGTCGTAAGGGAAGATGCAACTACCGCCATTGCCACCTCGTTGGTTGCATAGACAGCAGCCTGTTTAGGATGGCTGCCCTTGTCTATGTGGGAGGTAATATTCTCAAGCACCACAATAGCCGCGTCCACCACCATACCGATTGCAATGGACAGGGAGCTCATCGATATCATATTCAGCGTGTTGCCCGTAGCGTACAGATAAACCAGGGAGGCAAGCAGGGATATAGGTATCGTGATGAGAATGATGATTGTCGCCCTCCATCTTCCAAGGAAGAAGAATACAACGAGCATCACTATAAGGAGTGTGATGACGATTGTCTTTTCCAGGGAACCGATGGTACGGGTGATGTTCTCGGTGGTATCGATGATTACATTGAGCTTGATATCGGAAGGCAGGTTCTTTTCCAGTTTAGGAAGTTCCTCCTTGACCTTGTTCACGATCTGGACGGAGTTTTCTCCAGTCTGCTTCTGGATGATGACCATACCGCCGAGCTGTCCGTTGATGAAGCTCTCCTGAGACCTTTCCTGAAGGCCGTCCACAACTCTTGCAACATCTCTCAGGTATACGTTTCCTCCGTTATAGGAACCGACCACGAGATCTTCTATTTCCTTAGAGCTGCCGAATTCTTTCTGCACCCTCAGAGAATAGGTGTTGGAACCCGTCTCTATGGTTCCTGCAGGGATATTCCTGTTCTCCGATGCGATAAGGGAAGAAATGGCCTCTATCGTAAGGTTGTATGCATCAAGCTTATAAGGATCGCAGAGCACCATTATTTCCCTCTTCGGAATACCGGAAACGGAAACGGAGCCCACTCCGTTTACACGCGCCAGTTCGTTGACGATTTTCTCGTCCATGATCTTGTAGAGACCGGCCATGCTTTCCTTGGCGGTAACCGAAAGGATGAGGATAGGAATATCGTCAGATCCGAACTTGAAGATCACAGGGTTGCTCGCACCGTCAGGGAGATATGACTTGACCATTTCCAGTTTGTCGCGGACATCATTGGTCGCGGTCTCGATATCCCTTCCATACTGGAATTCAAGTGATATTACGGAAACATTCTCCCTTGACTGGGATGAAATATGCTTGAGGTAGGACACGCTGTTGAGCGTATTCTCCAGTGGCTTCGATATATTGTTCTCGATATCAGATGCGCTGGCTCCGGAATAGGAGG
>JAFYZX010000062.1 GCA_017548505.1 Bacteroidales bacterium
ATTGAGTTTCCTGCGGATTGAGATAGGAAGGACTATCTGTCCTCTCGATGACATTGCTGCAATTGTTGCCATATTTTCCGATATTTAAGACAGGTAAGAATTACTTACTTTTCTGCAAAAATAGAAAATATTAATAAAAAACAAAAGCCAGGAGTTCTACTTTCTATCAACTTTCCACTCCCACCCCATTTCTATCAACCTGTATTAAGCTCTATAACACTTTTCCCGAACGCGCTTTGAATGCGAATACGGAAATGGTGGGAAATGGAAAGGATATTTGCTCCCTTTCCAATGATTATCCTATCTTTGTGCTAACTGGTGCATAATTGAACTATCCTAAACAGAGATGAAACAACTATTAAGAATAATTATTGTTCTTATTGCCCTGATCTTCTTTGGTTCTGGCAACAAGTCATACTCTCAGACAATTGAAGTAAAAAAGCTGTCAATAGATTTCACTTATTATACAGGTGAATATGCCCCTTTTCGAGGATATGTGTCTTTTATTAACCAAGATTCTATATTCAGTCGCAAAGAGTATCATTTTGGAAGGAAAGAGCGGTTGTTTATGCCTGATTCCATCAACGCTCAATCGGTGAAAAAACTATATGATACTGTAAGAAATAACCACAAAGAACCATGCGATGTCTTCAAAATAACAGAAGATGATTATGAAGAATACAGAAAGGGTCTTGACAGTATTTCAAAAGATGACACTTTTTTTATTATATCTGATTTTATTCTTCGGGAGAAAGGATATGATGAGAAATCTTTTAAGGCATTGAAGTATAGTGACTTTATAATGCCCGAGGAAAGGTATTTACGTATCTTGACTAGTTCTTCCAAATATCATATAGACTATAGTGATATGTGGATAGAAATCACAATAATTGACAGCGAGTATAATATTACAAGAATTAAGCCCTTGAATTACTTTGAAGGCACTCCTTGGGTATGTAGTCTTGAGAACGGTAATACTTATTATATTGACAATAATACTGTTATCACTTTTTTGAAAGAGAACAGATTAGATCATATCCCTTCTTTTCTTGAAAGGTTCTATTTGATGTTCAAGATAGCTGAGAAACTCATTGACGGAAAGTACTGAGACCCTATCCGCTTTCCAATTATTGATAGTTTTCTGTGCTCTAATTTTGGCGACACATAGGCAACAGAATTGGAAAAAATCCCACATTTTTCAGGATTTTTGGGGTATTCTATCAAGACAAGGGAAGATGATAGAGAAAACTGCAAAATCCCTGTTCTATGGGTCTGGAATGGGGATTTTATATAGGAAAAGGGATTGTCAGGTCAGGTGTTAATCTGCTTGACAATCCCCTGTTGTGGGCCCAGAAGGGCTACCTAGGGCATTTCAGGATAGTTCTTTCTATCAAGTGCTTGTGTGACCTATAGGAGAGAAAAAATGACTCTCTGGCGACCGATTGGCGACAATTTTGAGCGAATATAGCCCCTTTTCTTTCAACCTGTACTAAGCTCTAGAACACTATTTCCGAAAGCCCTTTGAATGCGAATACGGAAATGGATGGGGGTTTATCTATCAAAAAAACTACTATCTTCGTTCAGACAATGATCATATAGATGAAAAGGAAGGCCTACATCTTTATTGCGATAATAATAGCCATTTTAAGTTTTATTGTCATCTACCCGAGGCTGACGCCCGGCAATTTAAAAACAATAGCACGGACGGTTAGACTCACCGATGATATCAAATACGCAATACTGGTAGATTACGGAAGGCATTCTGGAAGGAACCGTCTGTTTGTCTGGGACTATGAACAGGACAAAGTCATTCTATCTTCTCCCTGTGCTCACGGTTATGGGGGTGGCAGCACAGCTCGGCACTGTGTTTTCAGCAACGAGATTGGAAGCAAATGTTCATCCGAAGGAAAATACAGCTTAATGTCAGAAAGACAGATGTACACTCATCCGGATAGGAAGTGTTTCCCCCTAAAAGGTTTGGATAAAGGAAAAAATGACAATGCTGAAAAAAGGGCAATACTGATACACCCAACAAAATTACCATCATTCCCCATTTACCCATTTCTTCTGCCAGTACGGGGTTTTATGCTGGGTTCTTGGACTATCCGTCCTGCAAGTGAGGGCTGTGTTACTTTACCGAAAAAACAGTATGAGGAATTGAGCATAATTGTTGCAGAATCAGATATTAAGCACTTTATCCTATACGTTTATGATTCTTCTGACCTCTGAGGTTAGAGTGCCCAGAGGATATCCTAATTAATAGATTTAATGCGCTAGAATTTTGGCGACACATAGGCGACAATTTTGAGCGAATATAGCCGTTAAACAGGTAGCAGACAAGGGGCCTACTTTCCACTCCCACCCCCATTCTATCAACCTGTATTAAGCTCTATAACACTTTTCCGAACGCGCTTGGAATGCGAATACGGAAAATGATAGATTTTGTAGTATTATACTCTCAATTAAGGTTTTCTGGGGATGCTATTAAGTTCGGTTTGAGAAGGAAGCGCTAAATAACCTGAGGCTCCTGTCCAAAAAGCGCGTCTATTTGGATGTTTAAGACTAACAAGAACTTCTATGGTATCTCCAATATTAATTGAGTTATATTGTTTTTCGGAGATTGTATTACTTTTTGAGAAGACCTGTCCATCTAATTCATATTTGAAACGAATCTCCCAACCAGGTTTGTAACGACGAGCACCAATATTCTTGTAATACATATCAACTATCTCTGCCTTCACTAAAACAGAATCATCACGCATTTCCTTATTTAAACGAATTTGATGAATAGTGAAGAATGGTACAAGAATAACTATTAGAATAATTGCTATACAATCCTTTCTTCTGAAAAATGATTTTATCCACCCCATTTTTAACAGCACATTAGTTTCTATCAAAGTTAGTGTTTTTTTAAAAAGGGCAGAATTTTTGGCGACACATAGGCGACAGATTTGGAAAAAATCCCACATTTTTCAGGAGTTTTGGGGTGGGTGGAAAGAGTGGGAGATGATGATAGAGAATTCTGCAAAATCCCTGTTCTAGATACCTGGAATGGGGATTTTACAAAGGAAAAGGGATTGCCAGGTCAGGTTCTATCCTGCTTGACAATCCCCTGTTGTGGGCCCAGAAGGGCATGATCCTCCGACCCCCTGATTATGAGTCAGGTGCTCTAACCAACTGAGCTATGAGCCCCAATCCAGCGGACAGGGTCCGCTATTTCAATTGCAAAGATATACAAATTTTGCTATAAGCGCTTGTTTGCAAATCTTGCAATCTTGCAATCTTTCCGGTAAGTATGTCTACCGTCAGACTTTGATCTCAACCTCAACGCCGCTAGGAAGCTCAAGTTTCATCAGAGCATCGACAGTCTTTGCTGAAGATGAATAGATGTCCAGAAGACGGCAGAAAGAATTGAGCTCGAACTGCTCTCTAGCCTTCTTGTTAACGAAGGTTGAGCGGTTAACGGTGAAAATCTTCTTGCTGGTCGGAAGTGGAATAGGACCGCTTACGATTGCACCTGTAGCCTTAACTGTCTCAACGATGCGTGCTGCTGACTTGTCAACCAGAGCGTGATCGTATGACTTAAGTTTAATTCTAATCTTTTGGCTCATTGTATTTTATTTTAAAATATTATCAGTTATCGACGATCAGTCCTCATCATCCAGGAATCTTGTTCCGGCCTTGTCGATGATTTCCTTGGCAAGGTTGGAAGGAAGTTCTGCATAATGGGAGAATTCCATTGTACTTGTTGCTCTACCGGAAGAAAGGGTACGGAGAACGGTTACATAACCAAACTGCTCGCTGAGCGGAACCTTGGCCTTGATAATCCTGGCACCACCGCGGGAGTCCATATTGGTTATCTGTCCCCTTCTCTTGTTGAGGTCTCCGATGACGTCTCCCATGTACTCTTCAGGTGTTACCACCTCAAGAGCCATGATAGGCTCCATCAGAACCGGAGCTGCCTTTCTGGCGGCTTTGCGGAACGCCTGGCGGGCGCAGATCTCAAAGGAGAGCTGGTCTGAATCCACAGGGTGGAAACTACCGTCCTTGAGGACAACCTTCATTGAGGTAACCTCGTAACCGGCCAGAGGGCCATTCTGCATTGCTGCCTTGAAGCCCTTCTCGACTGCAGGGATGAACTCTCTAGGAACGTTGCCGCCTTTGACCTCATCCACAAACTGCAATCCTGTAACTCCTTCGTCTGCAGGACCGAGCTCTACGATGATATCCGCAAACTTTCCACGGCCTCCCGTCTGCTTCTTGAAGACCTCTCTGTGCTGGACAGTCTGCGTAACAGCCTCCTTGTAGTTCACCTGAGGTGCACCCTGGTTGATCTCTACGCCAAACTCTCTCTTCAGACGGTCTACAAGAATCTCCAGATGGAGCTCGCCCATACCACTGATGATGGTCTGGCCGGTCTCCTGGTCTGACTTGACGGTGAAGGTAGGATCTTCCTCAGCCAGTTTGCCGAGAGCGATGCCGAGCTTGTCAAGGTCTCCCTGGGTCTTAGGCTCCACTGCCAGTCCGATAACCGGATCAGGGAATACCATAGACTCGAGAACTATAGGATGCTTCTCCTCGCATACGGTATCTCCGGTATGGAGGTCCTTGAATCCTACAACTCCGCAGATGTCTCCAGCCTCGACAAAATCTATAGGATTCTGCTTGTTGGAGTGCATCTGGTAGAGTCTTGTAACTCTCTCCTTCTTGCCGCTTCTTGTGTTGAGCACGTACGATCCGGCATCCAGACGTCCAGAGTAAGCTCTCATATAGGCTAGCCTTCCCACGAACGGATCCGTTGCAATCTTGAATACAAGACCGCAGAACGGCTCGGTTGCCATAGGCTTTCTTTCAGCCTCCTCGTTTGTCCTAGGGTTAGTACCTTTTACATTGCCCTTGTCCAGAGGACTAGGCAGATACCTTACCACGGCATCCAGGAGGAACTGCACGCCCTTGTTCTTGAAAGAAGAACCGCAGCAAATAGGAACAAGCTCCATGGAAATGGTTCCCTTCCTGATAGCTGCTATGATCTCCTCTTTGGTAATCGTCTGGGGATCGTCGAAATATTTCTGCATCAGAGCCTCGTCAAACTCTGCGGCGGTCTCGAGGAGGTTGTTCCTCCACTCCTCCGCCTCGGCGACTAGCTCTGCAGGAATATCCTTTATCTCATAATTAACAAGCTCCTTGTTGTCCGTATCGTAGAAGTAAGCCTTCATGTCGATAAGGTCAACGATGCCCTGGAACTTCTCCTCTGCTCCGATAGGAAGGCAGATAGGAACCGGATGGGCTCCGAGCTTGTTCTTGATGTCATCTACTACGCCCATGAAGTCTGCACCTACACGGTCCATCTTGTTTACATAGGCGATCTTTGGAACACTGTACTTGTCTGCCTGTCTCCAGACGGTCTCGCTCTGAGGCTGGACACGTCCAACAGCGCAGAAAGTGGCAACCGTACCGTCCAGAACACGCAGAGATCTCTCTACCTCTACGGTAAAGTCCACGTGGCCCGGAGTGTCGATAAGGTTGATCTGGTATTTTTCACTGTTGTAGTGCCAGAATGCAGTGGTAGCGGCAGAAGTGATGGTTATACCTCTCTCCTGCTCCTCCACCATCCAGTCCATCGTGGCCGCACCGTCGTGAACCTCACCAATCTTGTGAGTCTTACCAGTGTAGTAAAGGATTCTTTCAGATGTGGTTGTTTTACCGGCATCTATGTGAGCCATAATGCCGATGTTTCTCGTGTATTTAAGGTCTCTTGCCATTGGTTAGCTGTTCTCCTTAAAAGACTAGAAACGGAAATGAGCGAATGCCTTGTTGGCCTCAGCCATCTTGTGCATATCCTCTTTTCTCTTGAAGGCACCACCTTCGTTATTGTATGCTGCCATTATCTCCGCCGCTAACTTTTCAGCCATCGACTTGCCCGGACGCTTGCGGGCATAAAGAATCATGTTCTTCATACTCAGCGAGATCTTTCTCTCCGGACGCACTTCCGTTGGAACCTGGAAATTGGCGCCACCGACTCTGCGGCTCTTTACCTCGATCTGCGGGGTAACGTTTTCAAGCGCTTTCTTCCAAATTTCCATAGGAGCCTTGCCAGAATCTTTCATCTTCTCGCCGATCATGTCGATAGAATCGTAAAAAATAGCGTAAGCGATACTCTTCTTCCCCTGCAACATAAGGTTGTTCACGAAGCGTGTAACCATTACATCGTGATACTTAGGATCTGGAAGTAGAATCCTCTTTTTAGGCTTTGCTTTTCTCATTTTGGAAATGTTTTAAATAGTTGATGACTTACTTCTTAGGTGCCTTAGGCCTCTTTGCTCCGTAGAGAGAACGACCCTGCTTGCGGCCGTCTACTCCAGCGGTATCCAGGGCGCCCCTAAGAATGTGATAACGTACTCCAGGAAGGTCCTTTACACGACCGCCGCGAACAAGCACGATGCTGTGCTCCTGCAGGTTGTGGCCTTCTCCCGGGATGTAGGCATTCACCTCTTTCTGGTTGGTAAGTCTAACACGGGCAACTTTTCTCATTGCTGAGTTAGGCTTCTTAGGAGTTGTGGTGTAAACACGTACACAAACTCCTCTCTTCTGAGGGCTGGAATCGAGTGCGCGAGACTTGGACTTAGTCACAATTCTCTTGCGTCCGTTCCTTACCAATTGTTGGATTGTTGGCATTTAAAATACTGTTAATCTTTAATTTATGTTATTTCCGCCGTTTTTGGCGGGTTGCAAAGATAATCATAGTTTTCAATTCTGCAAAAGAAACCTGTGGAAAAAGTGTGCAAAAGTTGCCGCAAAGATGGCAGATCGGCCTTATCGCCAAAGTTCCCCGCAAAATAATAATCATTGACATCTGTTTCAAATATCAAAGGAATCTTTTATATTTGTAATGAATTGCAAACACACGGATTAAAAAGTGTTTGATTTATATTGCAATCAACAGATTCAAATATATGGCAACAAAATCCAAAACCGCTAAGGCACCGGCAAAGAAGGTGCAGCCAAAGGCAAAGATAACAGCCGTAAGCAAACGCTATATGGCTATGGAGGAAAAGTACGGAGCCCACAACTACCATCCGCTTCCTGTAGTTCTTGCAAAAGGAAAGGGTATCTACGTATGGGATGTCGAGGGCAACAAGTACTTCGACTTCCTTTCATCCTATTCCGCAGTGAACCAGGGCCACTGCCACCCGAAGATCGTGAAGGCCCTCAAGGAGCAGGCAGACAAGCTCTGCCTGACATCCAGGGCATTCTACAACAACTGCCTGTGCGAGTACGAGAAGTTCATGCACGGCTATTTCGGATACGACAAGGTTCTTCCGATGAACACCGGCGCAGAGGGCGTGGAGACAGCCCTGAAGCTGGCCCGCCGCTGGGGTGCTGTCAAGAAGGGCATTCCTAACGACAAGATCAAGATCATCTGCTGCGGAGGAAACTTCCACGGACGTACCGTCACCATTATCACTATGAGCGACGATCCTTCATCATACGCACAGTACGGTCCTCTGACCCCTGGCTTCATCCGTATTCCTTACAACGATCCTAAGGCTCTGGAGAAAGCCCTCAACAAGTACGGCAAGGAGGTTTGCGCATTCATCGCCGAGCCAATCCAGGGAGAGGCAGGAGTGTTCGTACCGGATGACGGTTACCTGAAGAAATGCTTCGACCTGTGCCACAAGCACAATGTTCTTTTCATCGCCGATGAGGTTCAGACTGGTATTGCAAGAACCGGAAAGATGCTCTGCAGTATGCACGACGGCATCCGTCCTGACATCGTGATCCTGGGCAAGGCCCTCGGAGGAGGCGTGCTTCCTGTATCAGCCTGCCTTGCAGACGACGACATCATGCTGAACGTGAAGCCTGGCGAACACGGCTCAACCTTCGGAGGATTCCCTCTGGCAGCAAAGGTTGCAGTAGCCGCTCTTACTGTAATCAAGGAAGAGAAGCTTACCGAAAACGCAGAGAAGATGGGAAAGATCTTCCGCGACGAGATCAACAAGATCCACTCTCCGTTCATCGTTCAGGTTAGAGGCCGCGGCCTGCTGAACGCCATTGTGACCAAGCCTATCGGCAAGAAGACCGCCTGGGACATCTGCCTCAAGCTCCGCGACAACGGCCTGCTGGCAAAGCCGACCCACGACCACATCATCCGCTTCGCTCCGCCATTGTGCATAAACGAAAAGGAGATCAAACAGGCTGTGGGTATCATCAAGAAGACCTTCGAGGAGATGGCATAAGCCTGATGGTGGGTAACACACTAACAATCAGCATACTACGCGTAAGGTCCTGCAACGTTTTTGTCGCAGGACCTTTATGTTAAAGCACTGTGTACCAGTCGATTGTTTACCACGCTACTTTTTGCGGGAAACGATTATCGTTCCGGTTTTCCCCCAGAGGGCCTCGCGGGCCTTTTCCAGGGAGGTGATCAGGGCCATTCCGGAAGGACGTTTCTCGAGGAAGTTCACGCAAGACTCGATTTTAGGAAGCATGCTACCCGCAGGGAACTGTCCCTCGGCCATGAACTGCTTTGCCTCTTCCACGGAGATGGAGTCCAGGTCATATTGGTTCGGCTGGTTGAAGTTGATGGAAACTTTCTCCACTGCGGTGAGAATCACCAGCATATCAGCCTTAAGGTCAATAGCCAGCTTGGCGCAGGCGCGGTCCTTGTCGATGACGGCCGCTACTCCGCGGAAGTCATCCCATCCCTTCTGAACCACAGGAATGCCGCCGCCACCAACGGTTATGACCGTGGTGTGCTGGTCCAGAAGACGCCTGACCACCGGAAGCTCCACGATCTTGACAGGCTTTGGAGAAGGAACAACTCTGCGCCATCCCCTGCCGGCATCCTCTACGAATGTGTATCCGGTCTTGCGGGCTATGGCCTCAGCCTCGTTCTTGCCGTAGAAGGAGCCTATCGGCTTTGTAGGGTTCTGGAAAGCCGGGTCGTTCTCGTCAACAACCACCTGTGTCAGGACAGCGGCGCAAGGCCTTGGCATGTGCCGTCTTCCGTGTTCCCTCTGGATAGCCTGCTGGAGATGATATCCAATGTAGCCCTGTGTCATCGCTCCGCACTCCGGGAACGGCATCAGTGGAGTCTTGCCTCCGTGTGTTGCGGAGAACTCCAATGCCAGGTTCACCATTCCGACCTGCGGGCCGTTGCCGTGGCCTATCACCACATCATACCCGTCTTCCTCCAGGTCCACAATCGCGGAGGCTGTCGCTTCCACAAGCCTAAGCTGCTCCTCCGGCGTATTTCCCAGAGCATTTCCTCCCAGCGCTATAACTAATCGTTTTGCCATAAATTCTTCTAAATCTTATACTATTACCTTTTCTTTCCCCCGTATCTCTCCATCACTTAAATCCTTCAATTAAAAAGAAAACGGAACTCCCATCCGATCGGGAATGGGAGCTTGCGTAAGTTGTTAATTTAAAGGAGCTACTTGAGGGTGGCGTACATCACGGCCTTGATGGTGTGCATACGGTTCTCGGCCTCGTCAAAGACCTTGGACTGCTTGCTGCGGAAGACCTTATCCGTGACTTCCATTTCCTTCAGGCCGAACTTCTCGTAAATATCCTTTCCGATAGTTGTCTCGAGATCGTGGAATGAAGGCAGGCAGTGCATGAAGATAGCGTTAGGGTTGGCGTTCTTCATAACAGCATCGTTGACCTGATAAGGCTTCAGGAGCTTGATTCTCTTCTCCCAGAGCTCTGCAGGCTCGCCCATTGAAACCCAGATATCTGTGTAGATAACGTCTGCGTTCTTGGTTCCCTTCTTCACGTCGTCCGTGAGGGTGATGGTGCAGCCGTTCTCCTTTGCAATCTTCTTGCAGGTGTCAACCAGTTCCTTTGCAGGCATGTTGGCCTTAGGACCGCAAGCCACAAAGTTGATTCCAAGCTTGGCGGAAACCACCATCAGGGAGTTGGCAACGTTGTTGCGGGCATCACCCATGAACACCATTGTCAGGCCCTTGTAGTATCCGAAGTTCTCCTTGATCGTGAGCACGTCAGCCAGCATCTGGGTTGGATGGAAGTCTGTAGTCAGACCGTTCCATACCGGAACTCCTGCGTACTTTGCAAGATCCTCAACGATCTTCTGGTCGAAACCTCTGTACTCTATACCGTCATACATTCTTCCAAGCACCTTTGCAGTATCCTCCAGAGACTCCTTCTTGCCCATCTGGGAAGATCCCGGATCAAGGTAAGTAACTCCCATACCGAGGTCGTTACCAGCCACTTCAAACGAGCAGCGGGTACGTGTACTGGTCTTCTCGAACAGCAGAACGATATTCTTTCCCTGGAGATATTTGTGAGGAGTATTTGTGCGCTTGAGGCTCTTGAAATCTTCGCTGAGCTTCAACAGATATTGAATTTCTTCGGTGGTGAAGTCCAAAAGCTTGAGGAAACTTCTACCGGATAAACTTCTTGGCATAAATTTAATGTATTTGATGAATAGGCCACAAAGATATAATTATTTTAATCACTTTTGAGTAAAATCCTAAAAAATTAAAACACGAGCCATTGTTTTCCGTCAACAGGCAATTCCTTCGCCCTCGCTTCGTAAATCCAGCTCTTTGATTCCCGGCCGCAACACACCCCCCCCACGGGTGGCGGATAAATGCCTTGTACTCAACACATTAAATGAGTGATCCTGCAGCAAAAACGCCGCAGGACCAACATATTAAACCACTGTTTTTCAGGCGACTAGCCGCCACCGGTTACTTCAGGACAACCTCGTCCTGTTTTACGATGCGCTCGCAGTAGTGGCACTTGAGGGTGATGTTCTTTCCGTCCATTACATGGAAGTGCGTCTTCATCGGCTCGTTGTTGCTGATGCACTTAGGGTTGTTGCACTTCAGTATGTCAATCAGGTCTTCCGGAAGTTCAACCTTGTGCTTTTCCACCACAGCATAATCCTTGATGATGTTGATCACGGCGCTTGGGGCTATGACAGCGATGCGGTTGAGGGTTTCCTTAGGGAGATCTATGTCGGCGATCTTGATCAGACCCTTCTTGCCCATACTGCGGCTGGAGAGGTTGTTCCCGATGGTAACGCCGTTCTCCAGATTCTGGATTCCGAGGATGTTCACCACCTTGAAGAGGGAATCGCACGGGATATGGTCTATAACGATGCCGTTCTGCAATGCAGCAACGACCAGTTCTTTCTTTCCTTGAATGCTCATAATGTTTTTGTTTAACGCTTTTCTGTTAACTCTGCTTTTTACATTTCTATTCTAAAATGTGAACGTTTTGTTCTATGCTTAAACTTAACGTTTGATGTCTAATGTTTTTGCTAATCACTTTGGGCACAATCCTTAACCCATGCCGGGTGATGCGCAAAAAGCATCTTCATCGGCGACTTTGTTTACAATCCCAACGCCCTGCAGATGATAGCCTCGCGGGTGTAGAGGCCGTTGAGAGCCTGCTCGAAGTAATATGCCTGAGGAGTGTCGTCCACATCCTGGGTGATTTCAGTTACCCTTGGCAGCGGGTGCAGCACCCTGAGGTTAGGCTTGCAGTCCTTGAGCATGGAAGCCGTCAGGGTGTAAACGCTCTTCACCCTCTCGTATTCCATAAGGTCGCTGAAGCGCTCCCTCTGTACACGGGTCATGTAGAGGATATCGGTCTTGTTGATTACCTCCGGGCTGAAGTTCTTGGTTTCCTCATACTCGATGCCCAGCTTCTTGCAGTATTCCTTGTACTGCTTCGGCATACGCAACTCATCGCAGGCAACGAAGATGAAATGAGGATTGAAGAACCGCATAGCCTCCAGCAGAGAGTGAACCGTACGGCCGTACTTGAGGTCTCCCACCATCGTTATGGTAAGATTCTCCAGCGTTCCTTGCGTCTGGTAGATGGTGTACAGGTCCAGCATGGTCTGGGAAGGATGCTGGTTGCTGCCGTCTCCCGCGTTCACGATCGGAACCTTGGAAATCTCGCTGGCATACCTAGCGGCACCTTCCAGAGGATGACGCATAACAATCAGGTCCGCATAGTTTGCAACCATCATAATGGTGTCCTTGAGGGTTTCTCCCTTGGACTGGCTGCTTGTGCGGGCATCGCTGAAGCC